>CAZRMH010000200.1:0-14587 GCA_964600935.1 uncultured Candidatus Obscuribacterales bacterium | reverse complement strand
GATGGAAAGTCTGAAAAGACTGATTCAGACAAATCCGAAGGTGAAAAAACAGAGGGTGATTCGAAAACATCCGATGCCGCTAAATCCGACGATAATTCGTCTGACAGCAAAAAGTCAGACGATGATTCAAAGGATTCTGAAAAGAGTTCTAAATCAGACGAATCTAAAAAGTCGGATGCCACCGAGTCTGATGGCAAGAAATCCGCTAAGGACAGTGCCAAGACCGGGTCTAAAACAGAGACGGATTCAGAGTCTAAGACCGATGTGAAAACCAAGTCGTCGAAAGAGGGCGAGAAGGCTGAAACGAAATCCGAATCAACTAAGACGGTGACGAAGTCCGATACAAAGGAAACTAAGTCCGAGTCAAAAGAAGAAGTAAGTAGCTCGGAATCGAAATCCACTGGGAAAACTAAATCAAGTAAGTAATGGTCCATTGATCTAACTTATGGACCCTATTCAAATCGTGGTTTATTCATTCGTGACTCTGGCTGTATTGGTCGGTGTCTTCTTCCTCTTCGGTCGGCGTGATCCGAGTAGCGAAGGTTCGAAACTGCAAGGACTCTTAGCCTCTGCCGCGATGGCAAAACGTAGTGGTGACCATCAGCAGGCGGCGATGCTCTATGAGCGCGCCATCAGTGAATTGGAGTCTGCTCACAAGGTCGACGAGGCACTTCTGTGCACCGCGCTAGTCGGCGCTGCCGAGTCGTTGGAACGAACTGGTGGTCGAAAAGAGGCTTCGCAGCTCATTTCTCGAGTGGTTTCAATCTGGGAAACTGCGCTCAATTCCGGGCGAGTCGATTTTCTGACCGACGTCGATTATCTTTGCATGGACGGCAATTTTGGATCGTCAACTGCTGAAGTCGCGCGGTTCTACGAAACTGTATTGGCTTTTCGCGAGAAGCGATTGCCTCCCAATAGTCCTGAGTTTATAAACACGATTGTCATTTACGCTAAATTGAATAGAACACTCGGCGAAAAAGAAATTGCTGAGCAACTGGAGCAACATGCGGAGAAGCTTCGGCACGGTGGTTCTTCAGTCGTTGAACTTTCTGATGATTCGGCTGCTGATCAATCAACGACTTAAATTACTGAGGCACGGCAACGAGGCTTTAGAGGTGAGCATAAATTGAGACAAACGATTTGCTCTTTATTTGCGATTGTTTCTTTGCTATTTTCACTTGCGGTCGAGCCCTCAAGTGCGGCAGAAGGACTGCGTTATGCCGGATTAGAGTATTTCGGCTCATCGCAAATGACGCGCGCTGAAGTAGAACGTAATTTGCATTTGAAGCCCGGTGCATCTGAAAAATCAGTCGAAGCAAACGCTGAAAGTTTGCGTAAAAAACTCGATAAACTGCGCCTGGCAGCTAATGTGCAAATTATTGTAGACCAGCCGGACAAGCTGTTTGTTGTAGTCGATTTTGAAGATCGTCCCGGATATGGTGTGCCGACTCGAATGTTGAAGCAACCGCATCACGTGATCACTCAGAGCGAAAAACCGGAATTGCTTTTGCAAAAACTGCGGGCTCGAATCGACCGCTTGATTCAGGAAGGAAGAGACTGGAAGGAGACCTACCCGGGCGGTGTGCGGATGTTCTCCGACGAACCAGCTAATCAGATCGTCACTGAATTGCGGAGATTTGCTCCCACCATGCGCGATGAATTTCTTGAGATTGTGATTTCCGATCCTGATCACCAGAGACGTTGTGATGCGATTGAATTGCTCAACTGGGCGGGCAATTACGTCGACACATGTGTTCAAATGATTGGCGCGATCGATGACACTCATATCGAAGTCCGATCGGCAGCCGAAGGGTTTATCTATCCGCGGCTGGAAAAATTGCCCGATCAATTTCCATACGATCAATTGGCGCTGGCACTGACCAGACAGCTGAAACGCCCCTCTCATGCCGATCGCGCCAAGTCAATTCATTTCATTGGGGCATTGATCAGAAAGTATCCATCGATGGTCGGAGGTTTTCGTCAGACCTGCGAGAAGGATGTCGAACGAATAGCCAATGAAAGTCAAATATCTGGTTTGCGTAAATCGGCTGCTGATCTGCTTCTTGTATTGCGTACACCGCAAGCTGTGCCGACCTTGAAAATTCCTTCTTCCGGTTTCTAAGATCTGGAAAAACTGTTGGTGGTAGTTTTTTGTATCTCTGTCTGTTTAGCTTGCGCACGTTTCGTTCTGGCACCGTGCGAAATCCGGCTCCTGGTTTGGCGGTGCGTAGTTTCATGACGCTGGATTTTTGGGCACAGCGCCCACTCTGAGGATACTATTCTCGGACGGTCGTTTGAAAGCTGATCCCAGGGGTATGACTCAACTAGCTAGTGGAAGTTGAAAGCAGTCCCATCTAATTATTATTATAAATCTTTTACGGACGCCTTCCACCGGCATTTTTTCGTATCTAAGTGATCCTGCCGCGCTCGTCATATATCAGGCGTGTGACTGGACGATCGTTGAGCAAGTGCTCGTTTATGATCTCTTTTACATCTTCCGGTTGAACGTGCGCGTACCAGACGGTGTCCGGGTAAACGACCACTAGTGGACCGTTTCCACATTGATCGAAGCATCCGGCTTTATTGATTCGAATCTCCTTTTTAAGTCCGAGTTCGGCAATCCCTTTTCTGAATTCACCGAGAACCGCTTCAGCTCCTTCACCCGGGCAGGTCTTCCCGCTGACGCAGATGAAAACGTGTTTTTTGAAGACAGTCATCAGTTCGTTTCCTTTATAGATGGTTCCACTTGTAAGTCGGATTTCGCAGCGCGGCCAAAGGCATCACGAGGGAAATCATCTTATCAATAGCTGTAAATTGCATTGAGATGTAACGAATATGTTCATGGTCTTTGGTTCGATTTCTTGACGAATATATTGTAAGTTGCGAGAATGCGCCCTTACGCATTTTGCGTCTGACCGTAGACAGCCGGTATCTCGTTGGTTTTTCAACAGACGAGAACTAAGGGTTCCAAACGGAATCGCCGACCAAGGTCACACAACAGACTATTTATATGTCCGAGAGTCTTGCTCTCTGTGTGGTCCCTGCGGTTTTACTGCTGGGATTTTTCTATTTTAGCGGTTTAGATGTCGAATGCCTGGTTAAAAGCGGCTATAGCCGCGAGCAAAGGGAGACGTCACATGGCCACAAAAGAACGTAAAGCAGAAATCGTTACTGAACTGCAAGAGTTCTTCAACAACGGCAAAGTAGTGATCGTCGCTGATCTCACCGGGCTGACCGTAGCGGAATTTACCGGTTTCCGTCGCACCCTCAGTAAAGAAAACGCCAAACTTCGTGTCGCCAAAAACACTTTGGTTAAACGGGTTATCGATGGCACTGAGTTTAGTGCGCTGGATTCTCTGGCTAAAGGACCTTCTGGATTTATTGTTGGATACGATGACCCTGCCCAACCGGCAAAAGTGGTCGGCGATTATCTGAAGCAAATCAAGAAAGGCACCGTCCGTGGTGGATGCCTGGAAGGAAAAGCGCTAAGCGCTAGCGATGTTAAGGCTCTTGCGTCCTTGCCTAGCAAGGAACAATTGCTATCCTCCATTATGGCTGGACTTGACTCTGGAGCAGGCGGTATCGCTGGTCTCCTGGGTGCCGTAATCAGAGACATTGCCTACATGGTTGAAGAAGTAGCGAAGAAGAAAGAAGGCGCTGCATAAGCGAGCTTCACCGGGAAATCTAACTAATAAAATTGAAGGGAGTTACGAAATGAGTAAGTTGAGCACAGATGAATTGTTGGAACAAATCGGCAATTTGACACTAATCGAAGCAGCTGAATTGAAAACCAAAATGGAAGAAAAATTCGGCGTCACCGCTGCTGCTCCAGTAGCAATGATGGCTGGTCCTGCTGCCGGCGGCGCTGCTGCTGAAGTAGAAGAGAAGACCGAGTTCGATGCTATCCTCGTCGCCGCTGGCGATAAGAAAATCAACGTTCTTAAAGTTGTCCGCGAATTGACCGGTCTTGGCCTCAAAGAAGCTAAAGACCTCGTTGACTCAGCTCCAAAGCCAGTCAAAGAGAAAGTCAAAAAAGAAGAAGCCGAAGACATCAAAAAGAAAATCGAAGAAGTCGGCGGCAAAGTCGAAATCAAGTAGAATCTGCGCTAACCTGGCTTGTATAACCGTGGTTAAATCCGAGCGTAGGCCTATTTCGGGAGACAAGTTATGCGCTGCCCAGGTTGTGGACTCTACCATCCTTCCCAATACGATAAATGTATTTCGTGCGGCGTAAGCTTTAAGGGCGGGACGGACATTGCAGTTGAAGAGGCGGACCCTAATCGTCATATAGACGAGGACGAGTCCGCCTCTGTCGATTTGGGACATAATGGCAGGAGCGCTTCACATCCCGATGAAGAGAAGCACCACCACAAGAGGCGTTCAACGCATTTGAAACTTCAGAGCAAATCGATTGTCGCCAATATGGCCGGAGTAGTCACTGCGGTATTTATTCTTCTGGTGTTTGCCGGCGCGACATTTTTCTTCCTGACCAGAACACCTGATGACGAGCGACTCCTGGCCAAGGGCAGAGAGGAACTTTCTCGCAACCAATATGCGTTTGCGGTTGAAACTCTAACCAAGGCATCGGCTAAAAGTCCAAACGATCCGCGAGTGTTTCTTCTACTTGCTCGGGCTTATGTTGGTATCAGTGATGTCGACAAAGCCTGGGAGTCGATCAGTCACGCGCAACAATTAGGCAAAGGCGTCGTTGCTGAGCCTGACCTGGCTTCCGACCTGGCAAATTATTATATGAAACGTCAGCAGTATGACAAAGCAATCGATTTGCTGCGTCCTCTGGCGAAAGAAAATATCGGTGAAAAGAAATCTGAACTGGCTGATCTTGATGCCGCATATGGTGACTCGCTTTTAGGAAAGGGCGATCTCGAAGGGGCTTTGCGCTGTTGGGAAGAAGTGAAGACACTGCAAACCGGCAGCCGTTTAGGCGAGGCTGAGGCGCGCCTGACCACGATTTACGAGAAGTTGGCGACGAAGCTTTCCGGAGAGAAGAAAGACGAAGCGGCAATTGGTTATTTGAGTAAACTGACTAGCATCGCTAAGAACCCCAAGCACTATCTGACCATGTCAGAGATCTACGAGCGCAATGGAAAACTCGATCTTGCGATCGAACAACTTAGAAAAGCAAACGAACTTACCAAGTCTGCGGAACTGCAAAAGCGGCTGTCTACCTTACTTTCCAAACGTGGTAAAGAACTGCTCGATGAGGGCAATCACGATACCGGATATGCGTATCTGCAACAAGCCAGAAGCATGGATGCGTCAAACAATGTTCCGGATATTATTCTGCGAGCGATAAATATTACCTCTGATGGCAGAATGCCGAAAATTTCCGGCGAGATTTGGAATCCGACTGACAACGACATTGGCAAGCTGACTATCCGAGCGGAACTGTTTGATGCCACCAACAATCGCAGTCTCTGGTCGAAAGACACAAGGCTTGTCGACGAATTCGTTCGACCGCTAGGCAGTCGTGAATCGAAAGCATTCAGTTTCACTTCGGGAGCGCCGGCAAGATATGATGGCTCTACGGAGTTTCGAATGTACATCGATGGCGCCCTCTACAAGGCGTATACACTCGAGAAGAAGGGTGCATCAGATTTTTCAGAGAAAGCCTCCGCACCGGTGAAAGCACCTGCCGAAGTCGTGACACCGAAAACAGTTCCACAGACGGCACCGCCGATAGTGTCAGGTGACGCGGAGCCGCAAACCGCTCCCACACCTGGCGCTCAGGACCACGGCGCCCCGATACCGACGCCATCCGGCACGACCACGCCTGGCGGTGGCTCTCCTGAAGAGAAGACACTCAAGGATCTCGGTTTCTAAATCGCAGCAGCCAGCGCTTCCGTTTTATAACGGCGAATAAGATTAGCACCATGGGTAGTGCGTTTCTCAGATTACAACGGATTCGATATAGCGGACTTTAGCCGTTGTGAACGCGGTCGCCGCCTTCAGACTTGGCATGATCTAGAAACTCTAAAGCTTTGAACATAAGGTCGTTTTCGTCGCGGGCGTGAGTCGGGAATGAAACTACTCCGACACTGGCGGTAACGCGCAGATGTTTCAGTTCTTCATTAATTGGCTGCGTTTTTAAACGTTCGCGAATGCGCTCGCCAACGACCACAGCGCGTGATGAATATGTCTCAGGGAAAATAACTGCCAGTCGATTTTCTTTGCTGCGACCAGGCACATCGACGTCTCTAATTGCTTTTTGAACGATGCCGGTAGCCGACTTCAGCATGTCTTCGACGATCATTGAACCGTACTGCCGGCTGTAAGTATCGAGTCCATCGATTTCCATAATCAGAAGTGACACCGGTCGCTTGTAGCGCTTGGCGCGTTTCAGCTCGTATTCGAGCTTGCGCATGAATGCTTTGTGATTGTAGATGCCTGTCGATTTGTCGAGCAGCGTCACCTTTTCATAGTGGTCAAGCTTGTCTTCGCTGATGAACTGACGGGAACGGTCAAGCGTTCTTTGCTGAACTTCTTCTTTGAACTTCTGGCGATCTTCTTTGGTCTTCTTCATAAGCTCGGTAAACTTGGTCTCGCGAGCGTATGACCAACCTTCACGTGCTTCTCTCTCTTCTTGTTCCACCATTGCTCCGACCCTTCAAAAGTGTTTACGCCAGCTGTTAGTAACCGAGGACCGACCGAAGTCCAAACTGCCTTCCTCTTGTATATGAAATATACCCTGGGGATCTTAGAACTATCGATCGCCTGTGAATTGTTTCAAAACCTTGTTCGCCTGAGTGTACGGGCTTTTATGGCATTTTGCAAACCTTTCGTTTTGCCAAGAGGGCGAGGTAATGCGGCTCGATGCCGTCCGAAAGTTGGAGAATCCAGCAAAAGCTAGTAGAGTAGTCATATAGCCCTCCCCGGTCGCCCTATCTTGAGGGAACTAATAACTTGAAAGAGCTAAATCTTCGAGACCATCTGGAATATTATCGGAGCCAACACAGAACGTTGGGCTGTAAGCTGACACACCTGGTCGGTGTCCCTCTAATCGCCTTTGCCATTCCAATGTTCATGCTCAACCGAAAGCGAGCCGTCATGATGTTTTCGGCCGGTTGGTTTCTGCAGTTTCTCGGGCACTATGCTTTTGAGCATAATAAACCGATTCTTTTTACGCGTGGTCGCAGTCCTTACACTCTGTTGTCCGCCCTGGTTTTTGTAGGCGAGGAATGGATGGACACCGTCCGTGGTGTGCGTGACGAACTCGACTCGATGCCAATAGGCAAGTACATCGATTTCTCAAACTATTCGAGACGCTCATAGTCTCGGTGACCAACTGCGATGTTATTGTTTTGATGTTTCTTGCTGCGGTGGTTTTGTGTTGCGCTGCCGAAGCCAGGAATCAACTGCGTCGATCACTGCTGGGTCAGGACTGGAAGTTTCAAACATCAGGTGTTCACTCAAGCCTTGAACGATCATCGATTTGTCTTCGCTGCTAATTGCTTCGAATAAGTCGAATGTTCCTTTGGGCTTCACCAGTCTATCTTTTAGACCTTGGAGCATGAGCACCGGTATCTCTTTTATGTCTTCGGCGCAACGCTTTGTGGTGCGCATGAACACTGCAAATTTTAGTAGCTCGACTGGAGAAAGGTCGAGCCTGGCTTTGGAATCGGCAGCCCATTCTTTACGTGTCGAGTCTTGTGAGGTGGCTCGCTCCGCCACGTAGTCGCCGACGTCAAACGGTTTTTTCGGATCGATGATGAAGTGCATTGCTGTTTGAATGGACATTTTGCGCTGTTGAAAACGTTCTGCTCCGGGAACTGATGAAATAACTCCATTGATCTTAGGACCCAGTTTAGCAGCAGCTCTTAGCGCTATAGCACCACCCATCGATTCACCGAGAACATAAACCGGTAAACCCGGATTCTTTTTCTTAAACAGCGCGACTGCATCAGAAATATCGCCAAGGCAGGATTCGTAATCGAGGTCTTCTTCACCTCGAGTGTTGACCCATGCACCGAATCCGCGCACATCCAGGGCCGCTACCAGGTAACCGCGGGCGGTGAGTTGTTTGGCTGTGTGTGTGAAAGAATGGTTGTCCAAACCGAGTCCGTGAACGCAAAGAATTGCTGCTTGCGGACTTCCAGCTGGACTCCAGACGATGATCGGCATTGATTTGATTCGAAAATCGTTTCCTGCCCAGGCGATTTCAGCCGGCGTTTTAGGCGCCATCGCCTTGACATAAGCGACTCTGAACATATTTGCGACTTCTTCGAATTCTGGGAGTATGCCTGCTCTTTCGGCAATCGATCGCATATTGACGATCTGTGACATCAATGATTGCCATTCCGATTGGGCGACTTTATGTTCATCTTGCCGGCCGGCTCTCTTCAAAATTTCAGAGAGCTGGATCATCGACCATGAATAGCTGAGAACGGCCGGAATGCCCCCGCCATGGAGTTGCGCGCGAGTTGAGTCGATTAGACTACGGCAATCGCGTTCGGCTGCTGCAAACTCCTTTAATCTATTTTCGCAACCGACTATTGATTCTAAAATCTCAGAAGTCAAAACGATCGAGAGATTTGGGTCTTGTTGAGCCATAAACATAGCTGCTTTGTAGTTTGTCAGGGCTTCTTTTAAGTTGTGATTTCTGTAATGACAATCGCCGATTCTCTTTGTCAGCAGCACATGAGAATGAACATCGAGACCTTGTTTCTCTTTCAGCGTTTGAGTTTCCGCCAACAGCTTCAACGCCTGTGGATAGTGCTCTGTATGCGATTCAATCGCAGCAAGGAAATATGGAATATCGGAATCGAGTTTGCCTGATTTTTTTTGCTCCTCGTATGTGTTAGACAGGAGTGTTCGGGCTTCATCAATTTTTCGATTAAGAACTAGATTCAGTGCTTGTCCGCTAACGCTGGAGGTATCGAACGGAATCGGCAGGGTAAGTGTCGGGCGCTCTTGAATATTCGGAACGTTCACGTCGACACTTTTGCGGATGCCGCCTGCGCCTCGGCTAGACTCTCTTCTCTCTCGATGTTTCTTCCACGCCTTTTGAGCCCGATGTTTGAGTTTGTTTGTGTCTTCGGCTTTTTCTTCTTGATTGACAGTAGTCGCCGTCGTGTCCGTCGGAGGAGCCCCGATTTTTGAACCGTCAGGCGAATTCGTTTCGGGCTGAACTTGTTCGAGCTGAACTTGTTCGAGCTTCTCGCCGCTATTGCTCGACTGTGGAATGCGCGGGTCCACTGAACTCTGAATATCAGATGGCTGGGCGATACTCGGTCCGGCTGCTATCAAAGAGCAGGTGAGTGCGATAAGCAATGTCTGTAATTTCAATGGTTGATTCATCTTTTCATACTCAAACCGATACGTTTTCGATCTTTGTCGACAGTCAAGACCGTTACATCTACTCTCTGATGAACTTTGACAATCTCTGCCGGATCTTTGACAAATTTGTTTGCCAGTTCGCTAACATGGACGAGTCCATCCTGGTGCACGCCAATGTCCACGAATGCACCAAATGCGGTGACGTTTGTCACGATGCCGGGAAGTTTCATGCCCTCGCGCAGATCCTCGATTTTGTTAACGCCTTCGTGAAACTGCATAGGGACTAGTTTCTCGCGAGGATCTCTGCCCGGCTTTTCCAATTCGCTAAGAATATCTCTCAGCGTTGGAAGACCAACGGTGTCACTAATATATTTGTTGATGTCGATTTTTTTTCGAACCTCACCGTTTTGAATCAAGTCGGTAATTTTGTGTGAAACGTCTCTGGCCATCTGCTCCACGAGTTCGTAGCGCTCGGGGTGCACAGCGCTTGCATCAAGGGGATTTTTTGCGTTTCTGATTCGCAAAAATCCGGCGCATTGTTCGAATGCCTTTGCTCCCAGTCTGGCAACCTTTTTGAGTTCAGCTCGTGACTTAAATGGTCCGTTCTCATTTCGGTATTTAATTATGTTGCCGGCCAACTGCGGACCGAGCCCGGAAACGAACGACAGGAGTTCCTTGCTCGCAGTGTTTAACTCCACTCCGACCGAGTTGACGCAACTAGAAACGGTGTCGTCGAGACTTGATTGCAGCGCTGACTGATCGACATCGTGCTGATATTGTCCGACACCAATGGACTTCGCGTCGATTTTTACCAGTTCGGCCAGCGGGTCGACCAGCCTGCGTCCGATGGAAACGGCGCCACGGACAGTGATGTCGTGATCCGGAAATTCTTCGCGCGCCACGGCTGATGCCGAATAGATTGACGCACCGCTTTCATTGACCAGCACTATAGGCGGTGCTGCAATTCCAGCTGCGGCATAGTCGATGGACTTCAAAAAGCTCTCAGACTCGCGGCTTGCTGTGCCGTTTCCCAAGGCGATTGCTTCGATTTCATATTGCTTGATCAGGTCGACTATCTTTTTCTGAGACTCGGAAATTTTTTTGGTTTCATGAGGATAGATGACATCGTTATATTTAAGTTCGCCTTGTTTGTTCAAACAAACAATTTTGCAACCAGTACGAAAGCCTGGGTCAACGGCAAGAACATTCTTTTCACCGAGTGGTGGTGACATCAGCAGTTCGCGAAGGTTTTTTGAGAACACGTTAATTGCTTCTGCGTCGGCAATTTCTTTCAGATCGTTGCGAACTTCTGTTTCCATCGCTGGAGCGAGCAGCCGCTTATAACAGTCTTGAATTGCAGTATTGATTTCTATGCCACAAGGACTCTTGGCGCCACGCAGAAAGTTTTGCTCCATGATTACTAAAGCTGGAATCTCTTCCGGTTCGATCGTCACCTTGAGGAAGCCTTCTTTCTCTCCGCGAAAAATGGCGAGAATTCTGTGTGAAGGAATTTTCGTAGTTGGTTCTGAGTAGGAGAAGTAGTCTTTGAATTTTTCCGCTTCCTCTTCTTTGCCTTTCTTCGCCAGCTTTGAATAAATTACACTCTTTTGGAACCAGAGGCGCCGCATACTTTTGCGCGTTGGTTCGTCCTCGTTGATAATCTCGGCAATGATATCTCGCGCGCCTGCCAGAGCATCGTCTGCGGTGGCAACCCCTTTCTCTTCGCTCACGAATTCTAGTGCGTATTGAGCGGGGTTTTTACAGGAGTAGTCGAGAATGGATAATGCCAATGGCTCCAGACCGCGCTCTCGTGCTTGCGTTGCTCTAGTTTTACGTTTCACTTTGAACGGCAAGTAAATATCTTCCAGTTCGGTCATGGTCAAAGCGGCATCGATCTTCTTCTTGAGTTCTTCCGTTAGAAGTTGACGCTCCGTCAAAGAAGCAATGATCGCTTCTCTTCTTTTATCGAGCTCGATAAGGCGTTGGAGGAGATCTCGAATGTCAGCGATTGCGACTTCATCGAGACTTTCTGTCGCTTCCTTTCGATAACGAGCGATAAAGGGAACGGTAGCGCCTTCATCCAACAGTGAAATTGTCGCCGTCACCGAGCGCGGTGCCAGGTTTAAGTCCTTAGCAATGCGGATGGAGTAATCAGATTTCATTCAACGAATCCTGCGTTTAGTCTTGCTCAATATGCTGCCGATCCTAGACATGTTAGTTGTCTCGTTCGACCGTGCACCACCGGTGGCTTTGTCGTCGAAGCTCGGAGTGGTATTCGAAACTGAAAGCGCCCGGGAAATAGACCCGAAATCGGGGCAGGCGCCAGCTTCTGCTTGTTTAGTCTAGCACTCGGACATCGACGAGATATTAAGGAGGTGAGAAATGCGGTCTTTCCGTCGTTTTTTCGGCGCCTGCGTAGTTTCCCCACTTGCTCCGACCCTGCCCATAACTTAGGATATTGTCAAGACTCACTCACTCGCTGCAAAACTCAAGAGGTTCTTCGAATGGTCGACAGTAGTTCGCCGTCGGATCGTACCGGCGCGCTTAAGAATAATACCGAAGACGCCGCTTCCCATGCCCGTTCCGAGACACAGGGGACGATGTTCGATCGGTCGAAAGTGGCGTTAGTCGATAAGTCCATTTTGCCAGAGGTGGCTCTGACAATCGCTGACCTTGCGTCCGAATCCGGTAAAGCCGTTAAAGAGAAGGTTCCAGCTCTGCCGAAGCCAGGTAGTGAGAAGGCTCCGGCCGACCCATCGAAATCAGTGGTCGGCAAAGATGGAAAGCCCGCTGCTCAGAGCTGTCCCGGCAACGACGACTATTTAGCGATTATGGACGCTACTGCTCGCTTGATTTTTGAGCCAGAAAAACTTGGCGATCTCAAAAAAATCATGGAACCTGGCTGTGTCAAATCGACAGCCGAAGCCGTAAAGCTCGCTGATGAAGCTGTAAAAGTTGTCGATGATCCATATACTGATGTTCTTCCTGCTAAGGAAGCTGCCGACTTGAGATCCTCTAGCGAAGGACATTTGAGTGGCGTCGGAGTTCAGATTGGTCGTCCTGAAACTGCACCAGGTAAGGCACCAGAAGTTAAGGGACCTGTAGATGTCCAAATCGTTTTCCGTAACAGCCCTGCCGACGCGATCGGTCTCAAAAAGGGTGATCGAATCACCGCTGTAAATGGCAAAGACGTCAGTAAATTGACTCCTGACGAAGTCGCTGCGAAGCTTCTGCGCGGACCGGAAGGCACCAATGCCAGGCTTTCCATTCTTCGCGACGGCAAGCCCTTGAGTTTCGACATCAAGAGAGCTGATTATTCGTTCCCTTCCGTTTCCGATAAGAAGATAGGAGATATTGCCTACGTCAAGCTGGAAGATCTCGGTCAGAACGACTCCGCCGATGAGTTTCAAGCCGCTCTGGAGCGACACCAGGATGCTAAGGCGTTCGTTCTTGACCTTCGTGATAATCCTGGTGGACAAGTTCCTCAGGCATTGTTAGCCGCTTCATTGATCATGGAGAAAGGCGACATAATGAGTGTGAAGAGCCGCGTAGACTCTGACCCTAGGCAACCTGAGTATGCTGTCGAGAAGTATAGTTTGACAGCAAAAGGCATAAAGGTGTCGGATGAAAACGGTCAACAGATAGGTGATGCTGAGGAATCTCGCATGCCTGATCTCGTCAAGAAACCGTTGGTTGTTTTGACCAACGGTGGAACAGGCTCGGCTGCGGAAATTCTTGCTGGGGCATTGAAGGATAACAAAGAAGGTGTTCTCATCGGTGAGACGACCTTCGGAAAAGGCGTTGGCCAGCAGGTTCTCGATAACATGCCTGGCGGTTCCATTCTGAAAGTAACGAACTTCCGATTCTTCTCACCGAATGGACAATGGATCGGAGACGGTCACAACAACCGTATCGGCATAATTCCAGACATGCAAGTCGCGAACCCGAAAGGTGCTGAATACGGATCCTCTCAAGATGCGCAGCTCAACGCCGCCCTCAAGGTTCTTGCCAGCAAGTTGCATGGCAATCAGAAATAAAGATTAGAGGCGTAACAGCTGAGTCATAGTCAATGTGTGATCGATTGTGACTGAGTGTGTGACACCACAGAAAGGGCGTAGATGAGCCAAACAAGCCCTTTCACAATTGAAATGTTAGCGATATTGGTTGTGATCGGGGGGTGATCAAAACTGTCTAAAAAGTCACTATTTATGCGGGATCTTTACAAAGTTGGAGCCAGTTTTAAATGTGACAGACTTGTGATCGCGGTAACCCTGTGAGGTTTTACAGCCTCGAGGAGGGTAACCTTTGGTGGTTAGGGTATTTCCACCACTTGCGATCACAGTTCGATAACACTATCTTGTTATCGTTGAAATGTGGATTTGTACTCATAAGCTGCAACCATATTCGATACTGCTGTTGTTGATGTTGCTACGGTGTGTGTTTTAGAACAGCAGTGTGATTGGCAAGAGTGTGAAACTTTGATTTTGTCGGCGTTCATTCCTTAATGAACCGCTTCGGTTACGCGTGGAAACAAGGAACTTATCATGCAGACGAGTACCGGTACAGCCCAAGTACCAACTACGGACAACGGTCGTAGCTCAATAGAAGAGACAGGACAGCAGCCGTCGCTAATAGAGATAGCATTAACTTCGCCGGAAGGCATCGAGAGCGAAAAGTTATACAGACGTGAAGTCGAGAAACCAGAGAATGGTCTGGCCGGTTTAAAGCACTGGCGCCATGACATGATGGCAGGCTTCGTGGTCGCGCTAGTATCAGTACCTCTGTCACTGGGTATCGCACTGGCTTCTGGTGCTCCTCCGATTTGTGGGCTCACATCCGAGATCATCGCTGGTCTCGTTTTTCCTTTTTTGGGTGGTGCCTACGTCACGATCAGCGGACCGGCAGCCGGTCTCGCGCCAGTTCTCTACTCCAGTATCGCGGCCCTCGGTCATGGTGACATGGAGAAGGGCTATCATCTGATACTCGGCATCATAATGTTCGCCGGTATCGCTCAGATTATTTTGACGAAACTGAATGCCGCAAAGTTCAGCTATCTGATTCCACGAAGTGCTATTCATGGGATGCTTGCTGCAATCGGCTTAATGATCATTGCGAAGCAAATTCCGAACTTCATCGGTCACAAATATGAGGCGCATGAATTTTTCGGTTTAATCGCGGAAACGCCGTCGCACATCAAAGAGATGAATCCATCGGTTTTCCTGATTTCGATTGTCTGCCTGGCCATTCTATTCGTGTTTCCGAAGGTGAAAAACCGTTTCGTCCGTTTATGTCC
>CAZRMH010000199.1:0-14640 GCA_964600935.1 uncultured Candidatus Obscuribacterales bacterium | reverse complement strand
CTGTGGCACTATCCTCACGCTCACGCGCACTGGGCGTTACCCAGCAACCAGCCCTATGGTGCCCGGACTTTCCTCATCTCCTCGCGGAGACGCGACGATCCGCATTACTTCATTCCGAATTATAGATGCTTGCGGCATCAGTCTGAATATTTTCAACCGCTAGCGGTTGAAGATATTCACGACTTTTAAACGGAATCGCGAAAGAATGGCAGTCTGAGGGCGTGTTAGCGCAAATGACGCGAAGTTTTTAAGCTAAAAACTCGACCTAATTCAAAACTTGATGGCAAAACGATGAATCTGTGAGGGATTAGTCACCTAGCGCAACTCGCGATATTGACGGATCGCCTCCAAATTGGAATAGGTCTCGCAACCCGCACTGGCGTTGCAAGAGGGGATTCGCTTAATACGATGTTGCTTTCGATATACAGCTTAACGTAGGTTCAACCTACACCTTTACAACCTCGCTGCATTGAACGAAACGCGCCTCTTTTAGTCACTTCCAACTAAAGAAATCCATCAACTCTAGCCGTCTTGCGACGGTTAGGGTTTTTCGGCGTTGACGTTCAGTGCTGTCGATCGTTGCTGGGTGCAGTTTTTCAAACAATTCACAAAAAAATTCTAAAGGAGAATTATTGAGATTATGAAACCAGTAACAGTAAACACCAATTCGGCCTTAGCAGCCGACAACTCTCAGGTCAGCGAATTGAGCATGGAAGCTCTCCTCGCTATGTACGAAATGCCGAGCGCGCCCTCGATTCGTTCACTTGTAACCGGCGAAGTGGTGGCAATCGTTCGCGGAGGCTTCCTCGTTGACATCGGACTCAAGAGCGACTGCGTCGTTCGCGATGCCGCAGCTGGCGAACTAGAAGTCGGCAATTCTTACGAATTCTACGTCTGCGACGAAGGCATCGGCGCCTTCGAAAGCGATGGACTGGAACTTTCCTTGCAACGCGCCAAAGCCTGGACGCAACTAAAAGGTTCGGTCGAATCGAAAACTATCGTCAATGCCCAGGTCCACGCAGATCCGCGCCGTGCCATTAGTCGCTCGCATTCTGATCGCGTCGGTGGTCTCATTGCTTTCGTCAACGGAGTGAAATGTTTCATTCCCAGACGCGAAATCCCGCAACGTTGCCGCCTCGAATCACTGGTTGGACAAGAGATTCCGGTAACTGTCCTCAGCGCTGATCCGAGCGCAGGCAGAACCGGTTCTGTCGTCCTCAGCCACAATTCCGCAATCGAGGTGCTTCGCCAAAAGCGGCTCGAGGAGCTCAACACCGGCGACATCGTCAACGGTCGTATCGTTGCCATAATCGAAGCAGGCCTTCTCGTCGAGGTCGGCGGAGAGCTCACTGGCTTGGTACCACGCAGCGAGGTTAGCGGCGATCGCACAGGCAACGCCATGGCTCGTTTCCAACGCGGACAGGAAGTGACCGTCAAGGTTCTTTCCGTCAACCTGGCAGCAGCAAAAATCACGCTGAGCATTCGCGCAGCGCGTACCGAAACGTTCTTGCCCACTTTGACAGAAGGCATGATCATCAGTGGGGTCGTGGCTCGTTTCGAACAGTATGGCGCGTTCGTCTGTCTCGACGACTGCATCGATGGACTCTTGCACAACGCTGATCATGCGACTCTCGGTGGTCGTCGTGAGAAGTTAACTGCTGGACAAACCATCGAAGTTGAGGTGCTCAGCATCGACCGGGAGAAGGGTCGTGTTGGTCTCTCTCGCCGTTCGTTCGGAAAATAACAGCACAGCGGTCCAGAACGCGCATGCTGACAGGCTAAACGCCAACTAGACCGACCACATCGCACCTTCGGACAGATTCAGGGTTCAAACCCTTGAAACTGGCTGTCTGGTGCTTTGTGCTTGAGAAATTCCTACTATTAGCTTTAGTACTAAAACAAGAAAAACAAAGCGTCAGGTTGGCACCGTTTGTGGTGTCAACCTGACGCTTGCCAACCAGCCGAGGACACTCTTACTGAAGGGTTTCCCCTACTCTTCCTTTACGTCGAGGGGCACTCAAGCAAAGCTTCTTGAACGAGTTCAGCGATCTTGGCGCCCATACGCTCAAGAACATAGTTCTTCTTGTCGTCGTCGAGACCGTCGAACCACATGGCTTCGCCGGCGAGAAAAGCAGCCGAAGGCGGCAGACCACCTTGCGCCTCGGTAACCAATTCGGCAAGCCCGCGAACGGTGTTTTGCCGAACATAAGCGACTTGCGCTTCGGTCAGCCCATCCCACCACATGCGATCTTGATCGAAGGTGAAGCCCTCGGGAAGTTTGTCACCGCGCAAAACCGCATCAACGGCCGCACGAATGCACTCACCACCGACGGTGCCCAAGAAGCGAAACGTTCGACCGTCATCCAGCGCGACGTAGCCGTTCGGTTTCTGCAGACGCGGCGAGAGGGCTAGTCCGTGACCGCAACAAGCCTGGCTGGTGCCGGGCAAGTTGGCGATGCAGGGATCCTGTTCTCCGTGCCTGACACTGAGCTTACAGCCCAGACAGGAGCGCGGATTGAGCGAGTCGACCAGAGTTCCATCGTCGCGATAAATCACACCTTTCGGCGAATTCTCCACGACATGACCAAACTCCGAATCGGGACTGAAAAGTAGTTCTGACATGTTTTCTTCCTAATCGAAAAATTCTCCAGATCGAACAATGCCGCCACCGCCGTGCGCACTCGCGCAACATGACGGTGGCGGACATCTCCAGCCTCTTCATCGAGAACGATGAGTTCGACTGAAAGCACTTGTTTCAACATCATCGCGAATGGTGGCGTGAAACAGGATGACGCCGGTTTTAACATCTCGCGAACGGTGGCGTGAAACGCGACGATGCCGGTTCCAACTGCCTCGCGAACGAGGAGTGAGTTCAAGCCTGGCGGGACTTCTTGTACGCTTCGATCAGCGCGAGCGCTTCGTCCGCGACCTTCTTGCCTTCGTCGTACCAGCAGGCGATGTCGCTGGCAGTGATGATGCGGCGGCTGGTGCGCCATGCAGGATTCGAGCCCATGTACTTTCCGGCTTCGACCAGCTTGGCGGTAACAGCGTTGACGGTGGCTTCGTCGGCACCCTGCAGGTCACGAGCAGCCGACGCTTGCGCGGTCCGGAGCGAGGCATCGAAAGCGTCGTAACTCTTCTTGAGGAAGGCGCTGTTCGCCCGTGCGATCTGGCCCTGGACGGAGATCACCGAGACGAGCAGAATGACACCGACGACACCGCTGATGATGGCGACCAGATCGATCTGGGCAGCCATGGCGACGATGGTGACGAGGAAACTGATCATCAGCGCGAGGACTCTGAGATTGTAGTAGCGCATGTTTTGCGGTTCCTTTGTTTGCGGTTTCGAAAGGTAGAACCTCGACGAAAACGGCAGAGCACAACAAACGAAACTAAAATCGGCTCTGGTTCTACCCTCGAAAGAAGGTTGGATCCAGTAAATCGCTGAGAGGATCTCAGGCGTGAGCGCGATGTCTTAGTTTTGTTTGTCCAGATCTGAGGTTAAAGAGGTTCGGATGTCAGTAACGCATTTCGGGACTGTGAGATTCTGCGTTTATTTGTTTAAAGGCTCCAAGGTTCGCCTAAAATTCTGGAAAGCTTTTGAGAACTGAACGAGCAATATCGTCAAAGACAAACGCCAAAATCGGCACTTGCAGCTGTTCCGTGCAAACAGGTCGAAACAATATCCAACAGGGGTAGTTACGCTCGCTGCGCTAGCGATAGGTCTGTTTCCGATTGGCAACTCAAACGTCTTATCCGGCGCTAAACAAACCGATTCCGGCTTTCCAAGGGTCTATAGAACTTTATCCAAGTCTTCATCTTATGTTCATGATCAAGCATAAAAGCTCATGGTTGTTTGAGTTAGAAAGATTTCGTCCCACACATTCTTCTTCCAAAGAGCAAGCTCAAACTCTCAACGTTGTTTGATACCGAGCGATAGACATGATCTCAGCGCCATAGCACGCGCGAACGGTCAGGCCTAGTCGCAGCGAAGCAGCACGGACCCCACAGCCGCGCTGTTCTCCCAATGACGAATTCACTTGGAATGGTGACCACATGACGAAACGACAGACAACCTTAGCGGAGATCGCTCCGCTGTTCAGCGCGCTTCCGGAGAAATACCGGGTTGCACGCGAACGTTTCCAACGCCCTCTCACTCTGGCGGAAAAAATCTTGACGGCGCATCTCGACCATTGGAACGATGGCGAGCCTCATCCCGAGCGCGGAAGTTCTTATGTTTTCCTTCGTCCGGACCGAGTAGCTATGCAGGATGCGACGGCGCAAATGGCGCTGTTGCAATTCATGCAAGCCAATCTGGATACGGTTTTTGTTCCTACCACCGTACACTGCGACCACCTGATCCAGGCTCGCGTCGGGGCACGAATCGACCTGCTCAACGCACTCGATACAAACTCCGAAGTCTACGAATTCCTGAAAACCGCTAGCACCAAATACGGTGTCGGCTTCTGGAAGCCTGGCTCCGGAATCATTCACCAGGTCGTCCTGGAGAACTACGCTTTCCCGGGCGGGCTCTTGATCGGCACCGACTCACACACGCCCAACGGCGGTGGTCTAGGCATGCTGGCTATCGGTGTCGGCGGCGCGGACGCCACTTTCACGATGGCAGGAGAACCATGGGGATTGCGCTGGCCAAAACTGATCGGCGTAAAACTGACTGGCGCTTTGAGCGGATGGGCTGCGCCGAAAGACATTATTCTCAAGCTGGCAGGCATCCTCACCGTAGACGGTGGCACCGGTTCGATCGTCGAGTATTTCGGCGAAGGAACCAAATCGATCAGCGCAACCGGCAAAGCCACCATCACCAACATGGGTGCCGAATTGGGTGCGACCACCTCGGTCTTCCCTCTTGACGAACACATGTTGGCCTATCTGAAACTGACTGGTCGCGAAGACATCGCCAACCTGGTTCAAGCAAACAGTCAGTTCCTGACTGCCGACCCGGAGGTCGAAGCCGATCCGCACAAGTACTTCGACAAGGTGATCGAAATCGACCTGAGCACGCTGGAACCTCATATCGTCGGACCGCACACACCGGATCTGGCCCGCCCACTCTCACAGTTCAAGGCGGAAGTGGCAGCCAAAGGCTATCCTGCCGACCTGCGATACGCCCTGATCGGCAGTTGCACAAATTCGAGCTACGAAGACATGTCTCGGGCTGCGGATGTCGCCAGACAGGCCACCGCCCGTGGCATCAAGGCTCCTATCGGTTTCATGGTCACACCGGGATCCGAACAGGTTCATCAGACCATCACACGCGACGGTCAGCTCACGGACCTGGAATCAATCGGCGCCAATGTCCTCGCCAACGCCTGCGGTCCCTGCATCGGTCAGTGGAAGCGCGAAGACGTCAAGGAAGGCGAAGCGAACTCGATTATCACTTCGTTCAACCGTAACTTCCCGCGCCGCAACGACGGCAGCCCGAACACTCTGGCGTTCATTGCCAGCCCAGAGATCGTCACCGCGTTCGCCCTCAAGGGTAGCCTCGCGTTCAATCCGCTGGAAGACACACTGACCGACAAGGACGGCACGCAGTTCAAACTCGCACCGCCGGCTCAAGCAGGGCTGCCGACACGCGGGTTCAGCGAAGTCGATTTCGGTTACGTTGACGCCGCAGACGCTGCCAGAGAAGGACAGCCGGCGGTCGCCATCAAGGACGACAGCAAGCGCCTGCAAGTGCTGCTTCCGTTCACAAAATGGGACGGCAATGACTTCGAGGAGATGCCCGTTCTGCTCAAAGCGGCCGGAAAGTGCACCACCGACCACATCTCACCTGCCGGTCCGTGGCTCGCTTATCGCGGACATCTCGACCGCATTAGCGAGAACATGTTCCTGGGCGCCAACAATGCTTTTGCGCCGAAACCAGGAGAGGGTCTCAATGTTGTGAGCGGCGACACGGAACGTCTGACGAAGACGGCGCGCTCTTACAAAGCAGCCGGCATCGGTTGGATCGTCGTCGGCGACCAGAACTACGGCGAAGGTTCCAGTCGCGAACACGCCGCCATGTCACCGCGTTTCCTCGGATGCCGAGCTGTGATCGCGCGCAGTTTTGCCCGCATTCACGAAACCAACCTGAAGCAACAAGGCGTTCTGGCGCTGACTTTCGACAAGTCCAGCGATTACGACTTGATTCAGGCGAACGACCGCGTTTCTATCGCCGGGCTGGCGAGCCTGGCTCCTGGTGCGCTTGTTACTGTGACGGTCAAACATCAAGACGGCACCAGCGAAACGCTCAAGGCTCGTCACACGATGAACGCCGAACAGATCGAATGGTTCAAATCAGGTTCCGCACTAAACCTCGTGCACGAACGTCGCAAGCATGAGCAAGCCGCTCTGGCTGCGACTGAACCTCAGGAGAAATCCATAAACGACGGCAAACCAGCGGCTGAAGAAGTTTCCACCGCGAGCGTATCGAACGAAGGCACGAAGCCGGACACGACTGATTCGAACTCCGCCGCCGCGAACGTTGGCGCCACGGACCTTTCAAACGCCACCGCCGCGAACGAGAGCGTCAAGCCGGACACGACTGGTTCGAACTCCGCCGCGGCGAAAACTGCGGGCGGCTGCAAGCTCGCTGGCGATTGCCGCAATACCAAGTGCAAAGGTCATTCCTCCAGGAAAAACAACAAGGAACTCCCAATGAAGAAAGTCTCTATCATCGGTGCCGGCAATGTCGGCGCCACAGTGGCGCAATATCTCGCGTCCGAAGACGCAGCAGACATCGTCCTCCTCGACATCAACGAAGGCGCAGCCAAAGGCAAAGCCCTCGATTTGATGCAAGCACTCGCCCTGACCGGCTCCTCTGCGCACGTCAGTGGCACCGCCGACTACGCAGACACAGCGGGCTCGTCCGTTGTCGTCATCTGCGCCGGCAGCCCGCGCAAGCCCGGGATGTCGCGCGACGACCTGCTGAAGATCAATGCCAAAATCGTGGCCCACGCAGCCCGCGAGAGCCTCAAGCATTCCCCCAACGCCATCTTCGTCGTCGTCTCCAACCCGCTCGATGTGATGGCATACCTCGTCTGGGCCGTGACCAAAATCGCGCCAGAACGCGTGATCGGTATGGCTGGTGTGCTCGACAGCGCCCGATTCCAGGCGTTCATCGCTGACGAACTGAAAGTCTCGCCTGTCGACGTCCGTGCCATGGTGCTCGGCGGCCACGGCGACCTGATGGTTCCACTGCCCCGCTTCAGCACCGTAGATGGTGTGCCTGTCACGGAGCTGATCGAAGCGAATCGCATCGCGGCGATGAGCACGCGCACTCGCAACGGTGGTGCAGAGATCGTCGAGCTGCTCAAGACCGGCAGCGCATGGTACGCCCCTGGCGCTGCCACTGCGTCGATGGTCAAAGCTATCCTGACCGGCAAGCGCAAGCTCATGCCGTGTTCGGTATACAGCGGCGGTCGGTACGACGTCTATCAGCTGCCCGCCGTCTACATCGGACTGCCGGTATACATAGGCGCAAACGGTGTCGAAGACCTGGTCAAGCTCAACCTCGACGAAGCCGAGTACGCCGCGCTGCGCGCGTCCGCCGATTCGATCCACGCTCAGGTGAAGGTGCTCAACGCGTTCCTGGCGGCAGAGAACGCCCCGACACCGCCCGCGGTGCTCATCGACGCAGCAGGCAAGACCGGTGAAGCGAAGTCCGCACCAGACGTTCCGAGCTTGGCGCCGACAGCTAACCCTTCACCCGCGGTCCCGGATGCCTCTCCGGAGAAGACTATTCCGGAGGCCCCGGAATTGAAGGCGGCGAAGATCTTACCAGCCACAATTCCGGCTCCGGCCGCTGCAGCGAAACCCGAGGGTGCCGCTCCGACCGATCAATCCACACCAAAGTCCTAACTTTCTCCCTGACGCAGGCGGTGCAGCGCGTTGCTGCACCGCCTGCGGTGTCAGACTTGTCTCAGTATCTCAACTGTACTATCAAGGAACTCTCACTATGAACACCACCACACCAGCTTTCGCTGCCGGTCTCGAAGGCGTCATCGCCTGCGCTACGCGTTTGAGCGACGTCGACGGCATCAACGGGAAGCTCACCTTCAGCGGCTACAACGCTGTCGATCTCGCCGAGAAGAAATCAATCGAGGAAGTCTGGTTCCTCCTGCACCACGGTCGCCTGCCGGATCTCGGCGAACTTGCTGCCTTCAGAGCCGAGATCGAATTGCTCGGTCGCCCGTCCAAACAGGAAATCAGGATCATGAAGGCCCTGCGCGCCGGCGAACCGCTGTCCGCCTTCCGCAGCATCATCTCCGCCATCGCAGCTAGCCGAGGCTATAAGCCCTGGCTCAATCGCGACGTTCCTGAAGTGGAACACGAGCTGCGCGCCCTTTCGGCGCTCGCTCCGGCAATCGTCGAGGTAATCCACACCGGAAAGACACCGGTGAAGAAGCCCGCTAACAGTGGCTATGCCGAGCGTTACCTGTGGGGCATTCTCGGGCACAAACCGGACGTCGCCGCCAAGAAGGCCGTGGAGACCTACCTGATCCTGACAATGGATCACGGTCTCAACGCTTCGACTTTCGCCGGCCGCGTCTGTGCTTCTACTGGCGCTGACATCGGCGCCGCTATCACTGCCGCTGTCGGAACATTGTCCGGTCCGCTGCACGGTGGCGCCCCCGGACCGGTTCTCGACATGCTCGACTCTATCGGCACACCGGAAGCCGCCAAGGGTTGGGTTGCCGATCAGCTCGCCGCCAAACGCCGCATCATGGGCTTCGGGCACCGCGTCTATCGCACCGAAGACCCGCGCGCGGCCACGTTGCGACGCGTCGCCGAACGTCAGAACGGTCCCCGGATCGCACTGGCTCTGACGGTCGAGAAGGAAGTTCTGGCAGCGCTGGATGCCCACCAGAAGAAGAAAGCCGGCGAAGGAAAGACGGTCCGCGCCTTACGCGTCAACGTCGAGTTCTGGACCGCTGTCGCTCTGGAACACGCCGGCATCCCGCGCCACCTGTACAGCTCGACGTTCTGCACGAGCCGTATCATTGGCTGGAGCGAACACATCCGCGAACAGCTCAAGGACAACAAACTGTTCCGCCCACTTTCGGTTTACAGCGGCCCGGCGGTCAGTGATTTGAGCTAGCCCGCGTGCTCGACAAGAACAGGAATGTTCAACCGCTAGCGGTGGAACGTCTATTCGGCGAAACCACCTTGCCAGAGGGCAGGTTTTCGAACCAGGGACTTTCAACCGCTAGCGGTTGAAATTCTGCCCCCAAAAACCTACCGCCAGCCTTGCGAGGTTTTGCATTTAGAAAAACGGTTTACTTCCTGGGTACGCGGAAGGAGCGATGGACGGTGATTAAAACCGCCTACCTCCTTCCGCGCTCAGGAAGCCGTTCTTCAAGTTGTCACGCAGTGTAAACAGATCTTGTAAATCCGCGTAACAGGCTCAATGATCGACGTTTAATTTGTCCCTTTTGGTCCTTTTTGACGTAGTTTCAGGGAGTCTTCTGAATCTTCTAGCGAGAAAACCAATCCCGGTAAACTCCACTCCATCACAATCCAAGCCTCGTTAACCAGAGCACACGATGCTGAGTTGGAAATTGGATTCGGAAACAAGCGAGCATTCCCCAAGATCGTAATCGCACAAGCGATACGAATCGGAACGCTCGGACAGGAATACGCGAAGCGCCTGAGTACATGCGCGTTTTCCTCAACCAATCTCAGGCAGATATGGAACAAAGAAGAAAATGGACTACGACGTCATCCAAATCATTGAAGACTCGGCTTTCCGGATCGATGCGAAAACCGAATTGAAGGGGCTGGTGAAAGACTTCCTCGCCGTCCGGGCTCTTGAAGCAAAAACCATTCCGGAAATGCTCGAGGCTAAAGCCGGCGTCAACGAGCGCCAGTACAGCAAACGCCTGGCAGAGCCCATGTCAGACGATAAGCGCAACGACGTTCTTACCAACCAGTACGCCTATCGTGCCTGGTTCGCTAATGCGGTTCTGCGCATTCATGAGCTCAGATCACACCTGCGACTTCTGGCTGATGCCATCGTCATCAAGGTCGATGTGCTCACCCCGCAAGCCGAACCATCCGGTCAGCTCGCGCTCGTGGCGATGACCAAGCTGATTCGCGAACGCGACTACTCCGACGTCGATGGTGTTCTCGCCGAGTTCGACAATGTCGCTGGCATCACGAAGGAACGTATCATCGAAGCGGTGCGCACCATCTTCCATGCCAAGCGCGAGAACAAGACGATCTTCGCTAGACCGAACTTCACCTCGACTCACATCGATTTCGCTCGGCCCACGCGCGAGCAGATTGAACTCTTCGAGGCCATCGAGCCGGCAATCGCCGTGCGTCAGCGCTTCGAAGATCTGTGGTCGCAGTATTATCCGGCGCGCAGCAAGTGGAACGTACCGCAATTCACCAAGCGTCTGGAGCAGGCGCTCACGGTCGGCGACACAGCGAAAGTCGAACAAATCCGTAAGGAACGGCTGGAAATCGAAGCTCATCTGTTCGTCGTCGCCTCCAACTGGACAGCTGCATACGCGGATCTCCTCCGCATCATCGAGCGCCTGCGTTCCGCCATCATCAAGGTGGCTAACGCGAATCGCGACGACGACTCACTCGAGAGCCTCAAGGCAATGTCGCACTGCCTCGGCGCATGGCACTGGCTCGGGGAGCTGACCGGTTACATCACCGACAAGTACAACCAGTACAAGCCCGCGGAAACGCTCGCTGAATTGGACTTCGATACTGTCGCGTATATCAACGCCTAGAACGTCGGTCCACGACTTCCACCTCACCAATCCCGCAACGCAAACGAGAAGGTAATCTCATGCGTATCTCTCTATTTCAAGTTGTTCTCGGCATCGCCATCAGTGCGGCTCTGGGAGCAGGCTTCGCAATCGCCTCCAACCTCATTTCCGGGTCCAACCTGATCGGTTTCTCGGTCGTCTCCACACTGGTAATCGGTGCTGTCTTCGGTTCGATCGGCGCTCTACTGATTAGCATCGCCGCAGCGCTTTCGAAGAAGTCGACCAAACTGTTCTTAATCAGCTCCGGCATCATATACGGTGCCGCGATCTATCTGCTGAACGTCTACTTCAGCTTCAACGCCGGCTTCTCATTGTTCGGGCTGGTTCTGATTTCCGCGTTCGGTTCGATGTCCGGCATCGGCACTTACATCGCCGATCACATCAGCTCGCACTTCCGGGCACTGCAGCAACTGAGCTGAGGTCGGTTGGTGATTTGGATTCGAGGGTGTCGGTCAGCTGTTTGATAAACATCCTCGGATCGTTTTCCAAGGGGTCGCGTTTTTCTCGCGACCCCGCGGAACGACTAAACCCTTACACTTCAACAACTTTGCCATCAAACAATATTTTACTAATCGATATAATACAACAGCAAAGACACCGCCAGTGGTGCCGGACGCCAGCTCCGACTAAGACACACACGCGACAACCAAATTTCAACTACCTGAAAAAATATCCGCAACTTTTTCTGCATCAACCTGTATTACCTTTGTACGAAACTAACAGCTAACGCGATACAAACGATTTGGAAACTCGCGTATCAAGGAGAACGGGATGGGCAGTAATGAAGCATTGGCAGCAAAGTTTTTGATATTTGCTATCACCTGCGTGTTGTTAGAAGCAGCGATTTCGACAATCAAAAAACAAAAGATTTATTCCGCTAAAGATTCATTCTGCAATCTCGGAATCCTACTCATTGCACGTCTTTCGCAGCCACTGTTTACTGCTTATATCTATCTTTCCCTGAAATTGATTGCGCAGCTAACGCCGTTTCACATTCCGGAAAACGGCATGACCACTCTCGCCGCGGTAATTTTGACTGACTTCGTTTATTACTTCCAGCATCGATTCAGCCACACCAACCGTTATCTCTGGTTTTTCCATGAAGTGCACCACTCAAGCCGTTTCTTCAATCTCTCAACGAGCTTCAGACTGCACTGGCTCGGTCGCGCAATTGCACCGCTGTTTTTCGCGCCGCTGGTTTTACTAGGCTTCGCGCCGGAACAAGTAACACTTTTCTTTGTTCTAAATCTCTTCTACCAATTCATTTTGCACACTCAATTGATTGGTAAAATCCCACTCTTAGAAGGCATTTTGAACACACCGTCCGCACACCGCGTGCATCACTCACGCAACAAAGAATACCTCAACAAAAACTTCGGCGGAATATTCATGATTTGGGATCGTTTGTTCGGCACATACGTCGCAGAAACAGTCGCTCCGCGCTTCGGCATCATCGGACGTTTCGAGAGCAATAATCCGTTTACCGTCCAGTTTCACAAAATCAAAACATATAATCGTCTTGCAAAATTTTTAAATGACAGAATCAAACAGAAAACGAGAGGCTCACATTCGCCTCAGACAGAGGTTCCCATACTCTCCAGCAGGGTTAGTGATCGAGTATGAAAAAAAGGTTTGACCGAACGGCATAATTCCGTTCGACAGAAATTTATGCCAAAGCTGATTTGAGTTTAAACACGTATGGGTAAACAGCCGCCCAGTAAAGCAGAAGAGCCGCTCAACGCTTCAGTAAGCGTTATGCATCTTGCCTGAATCGTTATTCGCGACAACTCAACGGAAACACGGAAAAGTGGTTTCCACAGCCCCCCAAAAATAGTTCGAAATCAGCAAAATTGATGTCAAGCAAAAACCGTCTATATTAGAGGAAACTATTCAACATTCATTTTCTCAACTAGCGATAGATGTCAGGCGAATTCTTAGAGCTCGCGTCAAGATGCCTCAGGTGATATTGCTGAAGCTCTCAGGTCTTGGGTTTCAAAACGCTGAATAAACCGTTCGAACCGACTAGCGAAGCTCATGCTATAACGGCACCGGCACTAACTTTTATGAAGAGTTAACAGTTCAAGATCGGTTACATTCGTGGTTTGGCGCCCGCTAATTGCGAGATGGTAGTCAAGCACATTGTTTTCCACCACTCTTCAGCAAACACTCCAGCCCAGAGCATAACCGCACAACCACCTCGCGCAAAACCGATTCTCCGAAGGAGATGATCGAGGTCAGGCTGCGAGTCACGCTGATGATACGTCGTGGTCTCAACGCAAACTGTCGCTAACAGCCGCCTGACCGTTTCGCTCCTCTGCGGAACGGCTCCTCGGGCTGGTTGTGCGACTGAACATCCCCTGCAAGCCACGAAAAGTTTCAACCGCGGTTGAAATTTCTTCCACGCTTCTGTACTCACCTCGCAAGAGGGTTCGCCCAATCGGTTCTCCACACCCACACTAACGAAAGCGACCACCTATGTGCCTCTCAATCGCACCCGTCAAGTTCGGCAAAACCATCACCGGTCTCTACGAGGCCGATGACAACACCCACGTCATCTTCTACCAGAACGCCATCGGCGCGACCAGGCTACCCATCAGCCGGAGTCGGCGTAGTCCCGTTCTCTCGCTCACCGCGCCCCGTGGCGGCACCGCCAAGAAAGAGCTGCCCAAAAACTGGGGTTCCGGCAAGGCAGGCTCTGACGCCGCCAATGGCAACGCGCTCGTCATCCCGCTGATGACCGACAACTTCGACAGCGTCCGCCTCCTGCGTGAGACCGCCAAGACACCAAGCCTCCTGACCGACATCCGCACCGTTGTTCAGCCAGTCAGCCGCGGCGTGCTGCGGAAAGGCATCCCGTTCGGCACCAAGGGCACTGACCAGGTCCGCATCGAACAGTTCGACATCTACACGCTGGTGACCGCCAGCCGAGCCAGCCTGATCCCGGACGCCGTCAAGGCGGTGCCGTCCAACAAACGGCCTCCGCTCAACCAGGCGATCTTCGAGAAGCTGGAAGAATGGTACGACTGTCCGTTCGTCGTCGCCTGCTTCGACAACGCCCAGGCAGGCGAGAGCAAACCGATCGCTTACGCGTTCGAGCCTCGCTACCCAGGGCAGTTCCTGATCTACACCCTCGACGGTCACGACGGCACCGTACCGAACCTGGACGAAACGGTGACACTCGACCACGCCATCTTCGCCGGCTCCTACCGGTCCAGCAAGGGTCGGCCAGTCAACTACCGCGACACCATCCCGGCGGCGCTGAAGAAGTACGTGCCCACGCACGTCGTCGGCGATGCCTTCCCGGTCGGCACGAAGCTCATCAACGGCGACATCCTCGTTCATGTCGACGACGTCATCGAGGGCAACTGGGCGCCGTTGCGCGTCCTGCCACCGAATGCGCCCTACCGCCAGGAGATGACCCTCGCGGCAGCTATCGCCGCCGCCGAGTAACCGGCAACCGACAAGAGGCGCTCCACAGACGGAGCGCCTCTGCCTTACTCACAGCGTCCTCGACACGCTAATTCTCAGTTCTTTCATCGAAGGAGTTCCTAGCCATGGAAAACACTGAACCCGTTCCGGAGCCTGCTCCGCTAAAAGTCCTCATCGGTCTCGGGAATCCGGGTCCACAGTTTCTCTGGACCCGCCACAATCTCGGGTTCGACGTCATGGAACGGCTCGCAGCCACTCACGGTGCGCCGTTCACCCAGGACGACGAGTTCAACGCTCTGATCGCCAGACCAAACCCGGGGATCGTCATCGTCAAGCCTCAAACCGGCATGAACGACAGCGGTCTGTGTGTACGCGCGCTGGTCGAGCGGCTCAACATCAGCCTGGCAGACGTGATGCTCGTCTATGA
>CAZRMH010000198.1:7888-14647 GCA_964600935.1 uncultured Candidatus Obscuribacterales bacterium | reverse complement strand
AGAAGTCGAGCGGGAAGGTGGCCAGGGCGCGGCGCTCGGAGCCGGTGGCGGCGGGCCGGACTCACCGTCGTCAGTTGTTGTGGTTGGCAAGGGATCGCCTTTGGTGGATGGCGATTGGGTGGATAAGTCGGTATCGAAGGCTTGCGATTGAGCGGCGAGAAGGTCGTAGGAAGACGCTAGCGGCTGATGCTCTTCAGGCGCCTGAGGATGAGCATGCAATTCATCATCCGGCGCTTTCGCCGGCGCCGCTAAATCCGCTGATGATGGCGATTCTTCCGGTGACGAATTGTCCGCATGTGATAGACCGGTCTGCGGGAAGTCCCTCGATGAGCCTGTAACTGGAGCTTGCAGTCGAGCTTGAATTTGGATGGCGAGATCATTGGTGTAATCACGGCTTTCCTGTTCTGACGGGAAACTGACCTTGACGTCCTCGGTGCTTGCTGCCGTTTGTGGCGTACCGCTGTCCTCGTTTTCTCCAGGAGCAAATGCATAGACGACACTGTTGTCGTACGGTGGCTCTTCTTTGCTGCTGGCCAGCCGCAGTTTCTCTGCTTCTTCCATGATTGTGTCGTCAAGCAAGTCATCTAGAGGATCTTCGATTTGGCGTTTTCGAAAACCGACGGGTGCGTTGGGTGTTTTGTCGAGCGCTCCCAATCGCGGAGAGATGGCAAAGGCGCGCTCAGCAAGGTCTTCGAGTTCATCATTGGGTTGCTCGAGTCGGTTTCTTGTGCCACCATGAGCGGTACTGGAGTTGCCAGGGCTTACATATGGATTGTGATTACTCGTCAGATTGGTTTGCGGCGAATTTGTTTGTTGTGTCAAAGGCTGCTCGTCTTTAACACCGTCGTTTTGATACCCCGGAGTTAGAACCTGGTTGGGAGGCGTCAGCCAGATGCTCTCGGCTGTGCCTGTTGAATACATACCGGCGCTATCCAAAAAGCTAGATGTTGGTAAACCGGACCATGCACCAGGGGTGATGGCATCCGGTAGATTTACCGATTGGTTTCTCGGAGAATCGATCGCGTTGGAACTGTTTGTCGCTGAGCTGCTAGTTGGATTGGGAGCAGAACCGGAACCGGCATTCAGGCTTGGATTGAAACCAGCTCCGGCACCAGTAAACTGTCCTGAACTCAAATTGGCACCATTGGCAGTGGCAGGGTTGGCCCTGTTGCCGACTGCCAAATCAGTACCCGTTTCGTATGAATCGGTCGCATCTGGTCCGATTAAGACGGGGGGATCGATAGAGAGAAACTTCTGAGGACCGGTTTCGGCTTGCCGGTAATCCGGTTCTGGTTGCGGTGCCGGTTCACTACTCATGCGATGAAGCGGGAATGGCGGTGGCTGTTTTACGGGTTGAATAATCGGATAAGGATCGCTCGGGGCACCATAAGTGGTGTCGTAGCTTTGAGTTCTGTAGTCGTCTAAGTCCCGCTCGACAGCACTTTGAAGGTTCTGATGCGCGTAGTAAACTTCGTCGTCGAGTTCGTCCTCATCGTCTTCGTCGCTGTTATATGAGGTCGTGCTGAGTGAGTCGGCGATGAAAACCTGCAACTCGCGATGCATCCGGGTCAGCTCGTTATTGATTTCCAAAAGCTCTTGTGCAGATGGCGCAATCGTCTGGTCATCCTTGTCGGTTCCCTCAAGAGCAAGAAAAGTCAAAACCCGCTCGCGAAGATAAGCACCAACGGATTTCGAACCGGCAAGCCTGGCCAGGCGCTGCACTTCTTCGAATTGTTCGCGTTTGAGATTGATGACGATCTGATGTTCGCGCATAACGCCCCGATTCCTAGCAACCATAGCCATTCTAGCCTGATTTGCGGAAACCGCACAACGATTAGATTTTTAACTAAAACTGATAGTAGAAAGGATCTGTGCAAAAGAGGGAACCAAAACCGCTGTCGGTCCTGGTTCCCTCTTGGAATTCTGAGCGATTTGCCCCAAGCTTTGCGACAAAGAGGTCGGCTTACGAATGGCCTCTGTGGTTGCTCGGTCTCGACATGATCGCCAACGCCCGGTCGGCGACAGAGTTTCTGCCTTCTTCGTCGTTGGTGATTTTGATGCGATGCAGGCAGTCGGCGCGTTCGAAGTGCTTCACGATTGGTGCGTTATTGACTTCGAACTTTGCGATTCGCGGTCCGACCACTTCCGGAGCGTCATCCTCGCGGCGATAGAGCGGGCTCTTGCAAACATTGCAAATGCCCTCTTCAATTGGCTTTTGAAACTCGACATGGTAGGTGCAGCCGCACTCCTTGTTCGAGCACGTTCTGCGACCAGAGAGGCGGATTTCCAGCACTTCTTTCGTGCCGTCGAGGAAGAAGCAATAGGTGACCTTCAAGCCCCATCCGGCGAAGAGGTCTTCGAGCAGCAGCGCCTGCGCATGTGTGCGGGGGAAGCCGTCGATGATTGCGCCGAAACGGTTTCGGAACTTGCTCAATTCCTCGGCCAGTACCGCAATCGTAATTTCGTCAGGAACCAGACCCCCGGATTTGAGGATTGGTTCGACGGCTTTGCCGAGAGCGGTGCCAGCTGCGATTTCGCGCCGGAAGAGGTCACCGGTCGAAATATGCCGGATTCTCACCCGACCATTCCGAGAAAGCTTGGTGACGAGTTCTTTGGCGAGGGTGCCCTTGCCGGAACCGGGTCCGCCGAGCAAGTCGATGTATACAGGGGGGCGGATAGCCCAGAGGACGTGTCGCATGAACGCGAACGTCAAACTGTGGCAAAATCGCCCGAGAAAGTTTAAGCCCATACTGAGAGTCTCCTGGCTGTTCAGGTTTCTTTTCCACGACAAACATCTCCAACCAGCGACTGCGCGCGAGTTTGGAAGTGGTGTGGTTGAGAGAATAAAGTCTTAAGGGAAAGTACGGTTTAAAACGGCAATTGGAAAAGCACGCTCACATTAGAACTCTAATCAAGAGCTAAACAACTGAAGAGTTATAAATAAACTCGAGTCCAGACGCTGTCGTTTTAAACTCGCGTGGCTGTAAAAAGTCTAGAGAGTCCGTGAGGCAATGAATTGTCTGGAAGTCAAGCGAAGTGGGCGTTTTTCAGGTTTCGAGATGGCGGAGCTGGGCTAGCGATCGAAAACGGATCTGCACCCGAAGTCAAGGGTGTGGCTCGTGTTGGTGGCAGAGCATGCGTTGGATCACGTGTTTCTAACTCCTCACCTTTTGTCGAAGGTTGTTCTATTAATTCATATAACACGTAATCATATAGTAGTTTGCGACGCAGCGGCAAGACGCGAAGATAACCGCCTGAAGAGCGGGTTTCGCGCCTTACCTCACTGTCCGGTCGACATCAATTCGACGAGCTGAGATCAATAATCAGCGGGTATCGATTCAGGCGTTGAGGATAATTGCCGAGCCGACGCACGCGAAGATAGCAGCCAGCAAGAGGGCGCCGGCGACGAGTATTCCGGTACCGGTGAGCGCGAAGAGCGCGCCTACGATGATAAGAACGACGCAGATCAGCATGCCATTTTCGGAATTGCCGGAATTGCCGAGCATGGACAGGACGATGCCACCACCAACGGTGAGCAAGACCGACAGATTGTCAACGCCGTGACCGTATCCGAACCAGACAAGCAGCCCGGTGAGGATGGCGAGGACGCTGGCGACGATTTTTTCTCCGTTAGACATCATGATGCACAGTACTTTCTGCAGCAATTTTGAGCTGCTCTTCTTGATCTTGTTTCGCCCGCCGGGATTGTCGCTTCGCGACGATATGGTTCCCGGCGGGCGATTCCGCTTGCGGACTTGAACGATCAGGCGTTCACCAGTTTGAGGAATTTCTTGCGACCGACCTGCACGACGAGCGTGCCACTCTTCGCGACCTCGATCTGGCGCTCGACATCAGTTTCTTTGACGCCGTCGAGTTTGACTGCGCCATCGACAATCAGACGTCGAGCTTTGGTGTTGCTCTCGGCAAAGCCACTCTCGACGAGCAGTTTAACGAGAGCGATGGAATGCGGCTGTGAGCGTTCCGTAATCTCGTCCGGGAGTTGTCGCAGGCTGTGGACCTGTTGCCATCCGGACAATGCTGCGTCGGCTGCCGCCGCATCGTGCAGTTCCAGTGCGATTTGACGAGCCAGGCGCTCCTTGGCTTCCTTGGGGTTGCCGCCGCTGGAGAGGAAAGCCCGCTCTTCCTCGACTTCTTCGCCCTTCAAGCTAGTTGCCAGCGTGAAGAACTTGAGGATGAGCTCGTCTGGAATCCTCATGACCTTTGCGATGACGTCATCGGCACTGTCGGTCAGCGCGATGGCGTTGCCGAAGGTTTTCGACATCTTGCGCTTGCCATCCAGACCTTCGAGGATGGGCATCATAATCGCAACTTGCGGCGCTTGACCGAACATCGGCTGAAGCTGTCTGCCCATCAACAGGTTGAAGCGCTGGTCCGTTCCACCGATTTCTACGTCCGCTCGGACTTTGACTGAGTCGAAACCCTGCAGCAGCGGGTACATGAACTCATGCAGCGCGATCGGTTCATTCGCCGCCATGCGCTTTGTGAAGTCATCCTTTGCGAGAAGCTGGCTGACAGTCAGTCTTCCCGCAAGCTGCATGAGCTCCGGCATCGACATTGAGTCGAACCAATCAGCGTTGTTTGCCACCTCGACACGGCTGGTGTCGATGATTCGACCAATTTGGGCGAGGAATGTGGCGGCGTTCTCCCGGACGTCATCGGCGGTCAGAGGCGGGCGCGTGCTGTTGCGTCCGGTCGGGTCGCCGATTCGTGCCGTGAACCCGCCCATGAGAATTACGACCTGGTGACCGCGTTCCAGGAAGCGTTGCAGAATGCGAAAAACAGTGGCGTGTCCAAGATGCAAGTGAGCCGACGTGGGATCCACGCCAAGTTTCACCCGCAGCGCTCTGCCCTCGGAGCGTGCCTGCAGGAGCTTCGCCGCTAACCCGTCGGTACCGGAAGGTAGTATGACCTCCGCACCGCGAGTCAGCTCGTCGGCTTCTTGCAGGAGCTCGAGAGGTAAATCGTTAGCCATCTTCTACTCCTTTCTGGTCTTCTGACCTGAAAAATAAGAAGTTCCAGTTCGGAACCTGATCGTTGATGGTCGACATTGCTAGCCTGGTCTCATCTTCCGTCGAGCATAGCTGCGACAGTTGTTCCGGATGAGGCGTCGGCTAGGTTTTCGGGTTTGGTTTCTGCTGTTATCCGGGGGGCGTTGGGGAAGGACATAGTGATAAATGGAACCTAGCGCCTGGATGTCATGAAATACAAACAAGATCGGTGTTAAAGCACCAATCTCGATGACGTAATTACGATAATTAATGCTTGGCCAGGCTATCGCTAGCGCTATTGTCAGAATTTCAGGCGCCGCTGGTCGAGGTTGGAGCAGCGTTTTGAGTGCCAACGCGCAGAGCCGATATTTGCGTGGGCTGAGAGTTTCCGGTTTTCGAAGTACGAAGCTGTATGGTAGAACATCAGCTTGAAAAGGCTTGAATTACGCAACAAAATAGGGTTTAGTTGTCCAAGAGTAGTCCACTTTTGAGTGCTTTTTTTATGAAAGCACGGGTAACCTAGAAAAACAGGGAATACAGCTCTTTGCGTACGTCCAGTTTTAGATAGATGCAAAGCGCTAGTTTTAAACTATGAATTATTCGGAAGCCATCGCGTATATTCAATCTTTTCCAGACATGGAGCGAGCCACTTACGGAGCGCGCGGACCGACAATGGGTCTGCCTTCGATGCGTACTTTGCTTGAACGCATGGGCAACCCGCAACTGGGGCGTCGCACAGTCCACGTAGCTGGTTCAAAGGGCAAGGGCAGCACCAGCACGATGATCGCTCGGATTCTTGATGAAGCCGGTTTCTCGACCGCGCTCTACAACAGTCCGCATTTGCATGATTACAACGAACGGATCTCATTTGGCTGCAAACCCGTCGATCAAGAACGTTTTGCCAGAGGCGTTTCGGAAATAAAAAACCTAATCGAACTGGAAAAGCAGGCCGGGAATACGAACATCTCGACGTTCGGTGTCCTGACTGCGTTGTTTTTTCAACTCGTGCAGAGCAGCATTCCGCCAATAGATTGGCAAGTTGTGGAGGTCGGACTCGGGGGCAGGTATGACGTCACCAACGTCTTCGCCACCAAGGACGTGGCAGTGATTACACCTATCAGTCTCGAGCACGTCGAAATTTTAGGCGCTACGCCTACGGAAATCGCTGTGAACAAATCCGGAATCATCACACCAAAGTGCATCGCGGTTCTCGCTCCCCAGAAAGATCAGGGCGCCAGGACGGCAGTCGGCCGTCGTTGCGGTGAAGTTCAGGCTCAACTTGTAGACGTCGCCCGTGAGTACAAAATTAGAGTAGAGAAACAAGACTTAAACGGTCAGACGTTCTCTCTGGAGTCGAAAGAATTGGGGGCTCTAGAGCTGTTCACGCCGATGCTCGGCACGCACCAGGTGTTCAACGCTGCTACGGCCGCTGCGACAGCTCTGGCGCTGAAGGCCAGCGGAGTAGCTATAACCGAAGACCACATCAGAAAAGGGCTTGAGAAGGCAATAATTCCTGGACGTTTCCAGATTCTCAGTGGCGTTAGGGATGGGGTCAAGACCGGAGAGCCAATCATCGTGGTCGATGCGGCTCACAATCACGAATCTGCCCAGGCTCTGGCAGATACGCTCAAAGCTATTTTTGAAGTAAAGTCGTGCATTTTTGTCCTTGGTTTAAACACAGACAAAAACATTGCTGCGATTTGGAATCAACTGGAATCGATGAGCAAGAGTTTGATTGCCACTAAGTCTC
>CAZRMH010000198.1:0-7878 GCA_964600935.1 uncultured Candidatus Obscuribacterales bacterium | reverse complement strand
TAGTCTCAGAACCCTCGTTCGATGAATCCGAACGACATCGCTGAGGTGGTCACCACCTTTGGTGCTACGGAAACCGATGTTCGCGTTTCCAACAGTGTTGCCGAGGCGATTGAAGAGGCTCGCAAACTGGCCAAAGACGGCGAAATCATCTGCATAACCGGTTCGATTTATGTTGTCGGCGAAGCCAGAGAGCACATCCTGAAGGATAAAACCGGAAACGTCGCTACTTCACGTTAGTCGTTGCGGTAGGTTGAGAACTGTTTGCGCTGCATCCTTTTGGATTGGAAACGCCGGCAGTATCTTCTTCTGTCTTTGCCACCGCTGGTAGTGTTGAATTGAGGGTGAGTTTTGTGGCAAAAGCTTGCGGACTGATACTGTCCGTGGTGTTGTTTGCGGTATCAAATTTGTTGGGGTGCGAACTTTGTAACGCCGGAGCAGGGCACCAACGAAAGCTCGTTCAGCTTTTGAAACTGAGTCGAGACCCTATTCTCGACATTGGATCATGCTTTGATCGATAAAGATTTCAATGTCTTGTTTTGTCTGGCGACCGACTAAAACTTTGCCGTGTTTGCAGTCCTTTTTCGACATGAACACCAGTGATGGAACCATCGGCACATCGAAGAGTGCCATTGTGTCTGTCGCTTTGGTTCCGTCCAGGCGAACGACTTTGTATGATCCCTTATGCTTTTCGGAAATTTCGGTGACGATCGGAGTCATTTCTTTGAGTGATTCCGGCGAGCAAAATTCGATAAGCACGGGGGTATCTGACTCGTAAATCGCCTTGTAAGCGGTGGCGTCATTGAGCAGTGGAATTGCCGGAGCCTCTGGTTTTTGTGCGGCACAGCCGCTGCTTAAGGCGCAAACCAGGAGGCTTAGAAGCGCCCTGTGACGCAAAAGTCGAACGCTGTTGATGATTCCAATCACTGTATAAATTAACCCCTGACAGACTCCGAAAGACCATTTTAGCCCGTTCATTAGAAAAATAACACGACCGACGCCTTAAGCGATTAACGAAACCGCGCTAAGAGTCGCTCCCGCGAGCTTTGATGTCAAGCAGGGTTGGGATCTGCGCTGTTTACGTGATCACTTAGATAAGAGCTTTAATTAGCGGAGCTAGGTAAAGAACCAGATAAATACTGTCCCGATAAAGCACCGAGCATTTCACTACTTTTAGTACATAACCTTGAACTAGTTAATTTGCTGATCTCTCGTGTGATTTCTTATGTTCACAACATAATTCTCTGACACTTCAAACACCGAAGACGTTTTTTCTAAGCACCCGCAACTAGCACACCGAATGTCCATGTAACACCTGCACTACTGGCGGTATCACCGCGTGATGTTGTACGGGCTGCGTCGGTGTGCCGCTCTGCTTCATGTTTCTACAGCCTGTGCCTTATCCAGCGCCGGATGGATTGGTATCGATGATCGCTTCGGCGGTCGTCTTGCCGTCCAGTGCTGACTATGCCATGCGCTGTTCGTTGTCTGCCAAACCAAGCGCACTCCGTCTGAGTACGCACAAGCATTTCCTTTCCGTTCTGTTGACCAGATGACGCGCTCCTCGGAGTGCGTTTTTTCGCTCAACGTACGGGTCAAACCAAGCGCTCTCGGAAGAGAGCGTCGCTCGACCACAAGTCTGAGCACAACTCGGAGACTACAAATGAGCTTTTTAGCACCTGGACCCGCGCATGAAGAGCGCAAGGGTTTTGTTAAGCGCGCGCTCCAACTCATGGGACTCGGCGCCACCGGCGTCGCGCTGTTCGTGGTGGCATTCGGCGCCTGGTTGGCGATGGAGTTCTACTGCGCCACCCCTCAGAATCTCTATCACCGCTTCTGGCAGGCGGCTCCCGCTTTCATCTACGACCCCGGTGAGATGAAGGACTGGGACCAGTGGAAACACAAGTATGACGCCCAGATCAAGACTGACGAGGACGCCGTCAAGTTCGCTAACGAGATGGTCGGCAGCCTGAAAGACCCGTTCACTCGCGTTCATTCCGCCGAAGAAGCGGCGGCGATGAAGCAGGAGGCGACAGGTTCTTTTGCCGGGATCGGCATCGGACTGGGTTACAAGGCCGACGCTGACGACAAGCCCGTTCTCGACGCTGCCGGCGAAGTTCTCGCCAAGACGAACGCCGACGGCTATCCGGTAATCGACAAGGTGTTCGACGACGGACCGGCTGCGAAGGCTGGTATCCAGCTCGGTGACGCCATCAAGTCTGCCAACGGCGTCGAGCTCAAGGACAAAACGCTGAAGGACGTAGTCGCTCAACTCAAGGGCAAGCCGGGCACATCGCTCAGGCTCGTGATCGAGAGCAAGGGCGTTGAACGTGCAGTTGATGTCACCCGCGGTGTCATCAAGACGCCGTCAGTGATCACCAAGACGTTCGGCGACGTCGGCTACGTCCAGCTCACCGGTTTCGAACAGAACGATACCATCGCTCAGATGCGCGCTGCGCTCGTGAAGCTGCAGAGTTCGAAGAGTTTGATCGTCGATCTGCGCGGTAACCCCGGCGGTCGCGTGGACATCTGCATCGACCTCGTCGGCATGTTCATCGAAGAGGGTGACGTCGTCTCAATCCGCAATCGGGTGCCTTTCGGTGGCTACAGCAAGACCTCCTATCACTACACGAAGACTGGTCTCACCGTGTCTGAGTTGGATGAGGACACTGGCAAGGTGACGACCGAAACTGCCCAGCGTGAAGCCTATCTGGTCGGTGGTAAGTCCGTGATCATCCTGGTCAACGGTCATTCCGCCTCGGCTTCGGAGATGTTCACCGGCGCTCTCAAGGACAACAACCGCGTCACAGTGGTTGGTCAGCAGACCTTCGGCAAGGGTATCGGTCAGATGATGCTGCCGATGCCGAACGGCACGGTGCTGCGTGTCACCACTCTGCGGTACTTCACGCCCAATGGCACTTGGCTCGGCGATGGCAGCTCCAAGCATCACGGCTTGGCGCCTCATCACGAGGTCGTTCCCGGCACGGGCTTCAAGCCTATGACCGAGAGCGACAACCAGCTCGATTTTGCGCTCAAGTTGCTGCAAGGCAAGTAAGCGCTCTGTGTTGAATTCCAGAGTCCGTTAGGACTTTTCTCGACCGGACCCGTGGCTAGCCGATAGCACGGGTCCGGTAGGGCTTTCCGGAGAACGAATATGTTTCGGCAAATTATTCGACTGGCCCCTCCGCATGAGCGGAAGCGAGGCTGTTGGTTTCGTGGGCTCACCGGTTTCGGGCTCAGCACGATAGTGGCACTGCTCACGGCAGCGGCTATCGTAGTGAGTTACGCCCATTATTTCATTTACGACCCGCAGGTCACGCCGGTTGAGCTTTACCACAACACGTGGAAAGTGGCGAAAGACAACATTTACGACCGGTCAAAACTCAAGGACTGGTCTGCGTGGGAACACAAATACGACCACCTGATTCAGAACGAGGACGATGCTCTGCGTTACGCGCAAGAGATGATCGCTCATTTGAACGAGAGTTACACGGGGCTGTTGTCGGTCTCTGTGGTCGAACGCGACAAGGAACGCGCTGATGGTCACTACATCGGTGTCGGTGTCGAACTCGAAGATGGCGGGGCGTACGTCAAGCTCAAGAGTGTCATCGAAGGCGGTCCGGCTCACAGTGCAGGACTTCTGGCCGGTGACGAAATTATCGACATCGACGGCAAGGATGCGACTAAATGGTCGGTTCAACGTGTGTCGGAGTCGTTGAAGGGTGATGACGGTCAGTCGATCGCGATGACCATCCGTCGCGGTGCGACAGTTTTAACCGTATCCATCACACGCGGCAAAGTCCCTACTCCGCTCGTCACGACGAAGGAGTTGGGAGCCGCACCCGAGTTCCTCCCGCGCACCGCTGACCCAGCTTCACCCGAGGTTGGCGCAGTCAAGCCGAACCGCGTCGGCTATCTGCGTATCGACTCTTTCGGGCAGTGGTCCACGCATGCGCAGGTGCGCGCGGCGCTCGAGAAGCTGTCCGGTTGTGACGCTCTGGTCATCGACCTGCGCGACAATCCCGGCGGCTTCATCCACGAAGCGGTGCGGACCGCTTCACTGTTCATGGACGAGGGCGTGATCACCACTGCGGTGGTTCGCGTTCCCGACGCCGGATACTTGACCACCAAGGTCAGCGTCACTCGCTCGCAAGTCGTTCTGACTAACAGCTACGGACTCGTGTCCAATCTGCCAGTGCCACTGTTTTCCCGCCAGCCGAATCTGCGCAAGGGACGACCGGTGATTCTCCTGGTCAATGGAAACACGGCGAGCGCGGCTGAGATGTTTTCCGCTGCTCTAATCGACAACAAAGTTGCCACTGCTATTGGTACCACTACCTACGGCAAGGGCATCGGGCAGACCTATCTGCCTGTCGGTAACGGGCATAAACTCCGCATCACACACCTGAAGACATTCACTCCGGCAGGCGACTTCCTGGGCGACGCGGGTCAGACGGTGAGTAACGGTGTCAAGCCGCAAGTCGTGCTTGAGAAAATTGGTTTCGCTGCATATGGGACGGCGGGCGACAATCAGTTTCAGGAAGCCGTGAGGCGCCTGGAGTCGATGTTGTCCAAAACTCCGTAATGCGTTTTTTAGGCAACGGTCGGTGATGTTATCGACCGTTGCTAGTCCGGCGAACCTACCTCCTACGGTTCGTAAATCCGGCGGACTTGGCTGTCCGTTAATCCAACGAATTTGCCTCCGGCAGTTCGTCTCACCAGAATCGAGAATATTATGACTACTCGCAATATCCTGGCCGACCTCGGTCTCGACTTCGTCGCCGAAAAGGGCGCCGTCGTTGAATATCGTCTTCGGTCGAACGGGCTGAAGGTTCTCCTCGTCGAGAATCATTCGGCTCCTGTTGTTACCTCCATGATCGTCTACCGCGTCGGCTCTCGCAATGAAGGCGTGGGCTATACCGGTTCGACTCACTTCCTCGAACACATGATGTTCAAGGGCACCACCGAGCGCAGCCCCGCGAACGGCAAGGGCATCGACGACATTCTCAAGCCGCTCGGTGCGCTCTACAATGCCACCACCTCTTACGATCGCACCAACTATTACGAAGTCGTCGGCAGCGAACACCTGGAGACCGTGCTTGCCATCGAAGCGGACCGCATGCGCAATCTCGTCCTCACCAAGGAAGATCGCGATGCCGAGATGTCCGTCGTGCGCAACGAATTCGAGCGCGGCGAAAATGAGCCTTCCAGCGTCATGTACAAGGACCTCATGGCCATGGCGTTCCGTGAACATCCGTATCACCACTCGGTGATCGGCTGGCGCTCGGACGTCGAAGGCGTGCCGATGGAACGCATGAAGCAGTTCTACGACACGTTCTACTGGCCCAACAACGCCACGTTGATCATCGCCGGCGACTTCGAGGCAGTCAATGCCGCTAAGCTCGTGGTCAAGCTCTTCGGTGCAATCCCGACTTCGCCGCATCCGATTCCGGAGGTCTATACGACCGAGCCGGAGCAGGAAGGCGAGCGCACCTACACGATCCGCCGCAAAGGCAATGACATGCCGCAGGTCTGGATCGGCTTCCACGTGCCGGAAGCCGCGCACGCCGACACATATCCGTTGGCGGTCGCTGCAGCCCTCCTGGGCGACAGCGGCAAGCGTGCCAGTCGTCTGTACAAGGCGCTGGTCGAAACCGGTCTGGCTGTGAACTGCTGGGCGAGTGCCGGGCAGAACCGCAGTCCTGGTTTGTTTATGATGAGCGCCACCTGCAATCCGGGAGTTGATCCCAAGGTTGTGGAAGCTGCTCTGTTGAACGAACTCGCCGGCCTGGTCAAGGTCACCGCGGACGCGCGTGAATTGGACCGTATCAAGACAGCCAATCGGAAGGCTACGATTCTTCAGCATGATGATTCGGTGAAATTCGCCGAGCAGCTTTGCGATGGTGAGTCGGTTGCTGACTGGTTGTGGGCGATGGGTTATGACGACCTGTTCGATGCCGTCACCGCGGACGATGTCACGCGCGTGGCCGGCAAGTACTTCCGTGCGAACAACCGCACCACCGGCTACTTCTTGCCGGAGCCGGAAGTTGCAGACGCTGATGGCGGCGATGGCGATGCCACCGAAGCTGGTGCTGGTGCCGCTGCCGATGCGGTCGTCGCAAAAAGCGAGACGCCGTTCGTCGAACGGGTCAAGCGAATCGTTCTTCCCAACGGTCTGACCGTTCTGGCGCTGGCGGTTCCCAACTCGGGTACGATCTCGTTGTCCGGTTCGATGCGGGCGGGCAGTTACTTCGGGAAGCACGAGAAGTCCCTCGTGCCGGAGCTCGCCGCTTACATGCTGACCAAGGGGTCCGGCTCTGCCAGTAAGGCTGAACTGGCTGTACAGCTTGAAGGCATGGGCGCCCGGCTCGGCTTCAGCACCGGTCCGTTCAGTGTCGATTGCAAGGCGACGGTCGTGAAAACTGATGCTTCGGCATACCTCGTGTTGCTCGCCGACGTCCTTCGCAACCCGCTCTTCGACCAGGCGGAGTTGACCAAGAGTCTGAAGGAGTTCGAAGCTTTCGTTCGCAACGGCAGCTCCGACACCGAACGTCTGGCGAGCATCCGCCTGACGCAGGCGCTCTACGGCAAGGACGTGGTTTATCACGATAAGGACGCGGCGGCTCTGCTTGCCGAGCTGTCCGTCATCACTCGTGATGACCTGGTGGCCTTCCACGCCGAGCACTTCTCGCCGAAGGGCATGGTCCTCAGTATCGTCGGTGATTTCGATGTGGATGCGGTTCTGGATCTGCTGCCTGCCACCCTGACCGAGTGGGTTGGCGCAGAAGTCAAACCGATTGTGATCGCCCCTGTAGCAGCTCCGGCTGCGGCTGCGCGTATCGATGTGCCGGTGGCCGGCAAGGCTTCGGCTAACATTCTGATTGGTTTGCCCGCCGAATTGAAGCGCACCGATGCCGAATTCCCTGCTGCCAAGATCGCGAGTGCTGCCCTCGGTCTCGACACGCTGTCCTCGCGCCTCGGTCTCGTGGTGCGTGAGAAGAACGGTCTCACCTACGGTATCACCTGCGGCTTCGAAAACGTCGTCGCCGGTTATGCCCCGTGGAAGATCGAACTGTCCGTCAATCCGGAGAACGTCGACAAGGCGCTCGCTCTTGTGCGCAGCGTGGTCGATGAATACCGGTCTTCCGGCATCACCGAGAAAGAGCTGGCCGACGAGAAGGGGCGGGCTTACGGCCAGTTCGTCGTGTCGCTGCGCAGTTCGCTGGGCATTGCCGCCGCTCTCACGCAGTTCGAGTGCAGCGGTCTGGGCGTCGCCGGTCTCGACCGCATCAAGGCTAACTATGAGGCTGTGACCAAGGAACAGGTGGACGCGGCCATCCGCAAGTACTTCGACCTGGACCACGCCATCACCGTGGTGGCTGGCTCGATCACGACCAAGTAGTCTGGATGTTCTTCGCCGGAGGCAATCTCCGCGGTTTAGCCGACCGCCAAGAAATATCGAATTGGGTATAGGTTACCTGGAAACAGTTAGCTCAAACCCGGATTCAGGATGGCTGGACGCGACGGAGTTGCCCTGACTGGGGCGGGCTCAGGCTTTGCTTGACCCGCTCCAGTCTCTGGGTAGACCTGTACGGTTTGAAACTTGGCTATGAAATTCATGCATACGATGCCGACGTGCATCTCAATATTTAATCACGACTGCCACCGTTGGCAGTGCTGTCGGTGGACACGCTTTCGCGTTGCCCGCCGGCTCTATGCCTCACTCTTGTGAGGTTCGAAAGGAAGGTCAGACTGTGGTAACCAAAACCCAAACTTTGAAAGCGCGCGCTCCGAAGCTGCCGCGCTCGTTTTTCGCTGGAAGACGGAAGGAGTTTTTCTCCCGTCTGCCCGCCAATAGCTTAGCCGTCATCGTCAGCAATC
>CAZRMH010000197.1:0-14703 GCA_964600935.1 uncultured Candidatus Obscuribacterales bacterium | reverse complement strand
CTCCTGAATCTTCTCGACCGTGATGCCTTCACGCGGGAAGACCAGGAAGCTGAGGTTCTTGATGGCGAAGAGCTGGTCAGCACCGACCCACTTGGGCAAGTGATACTTGTGCTCGGGGTTGAGGTACTCGGCGCTGATCATGACGAACAGGTCGATGTCTTCGCCCCATTCATCGATCACCCCCTGCACCGTGTTGATCATGTACGAAGTGCCCTTCTGGCGAATGTCGCTGCGGGAGGCTTCGAAAAACGGATTGTTGGCGGTGGCGGCGACGACCATGTCGTGACGGTCGTTAGCGGGTAGCGAATCAGGCTTGTCGTTGGGCGACTCACCGCAGGTCACGAAGATGACCTTGTCGAGTTTTTCCGTCCAACGCGTCCATTGTGCACACAGCAAGTGACCGTAGTGAATGGGGTCGAACTGACCGCCGTAAATGCCGAAGCGCGGACGACGAGTCAACGGTTTCCCGTAGAGCGTCATGCCGAGATGCTTCCTGAGGTTCTTAATTTTAGCCATGGTAGGTCTCCTGGTGGGCAGCGCTGCTGCCTTGGTTAAAGGTGTTAGCGCGCCCACCCTGTTAAGGTTAATTGGGCTGTTAAAAAACAGTCGAACAAGACGCTCTGAGCGCCTTCTCGCAACTCGGTTTCACTCGCGCACGGACCTGCTTCTTCACGCATCGATGATGTGGAAAGAAACAGTGGCTATGGCTTCGAGTGCTGTGTTGGTTACTGCCGAGATGGGGAATTAGAGTACGAGAAAGACATACTCGGTTGTCATGGATCCGTTCAAGGTTCATAGGTTAGTAAGTCATAAGAGTTGACAGCCATAGCTTAAAACTTTAGTTTCGGAGCTAGCGCAGCAAGCATAAGCTATATGGAAACTCATAATGAGCAGCTAAACCGCAGCTTAAGTTAAGCCGCAATTACTTTCAAGAACGACTTGAAACGGCATGCTCGAAGACAAAGCTGCTTGCGATTAGCAGAACAATATTTCAAACAACTGCAGACTTACCGTGACCGAGAGCAACTTCTCGACCGACAACTTTTGCCACTGCAGATAGTGACACGACGAGTTCGGCCATCTCAAGCAATGACAAGGCTTGCCTTGCATCGGAAACCGAGTTTAGCGGCTGCGGATGGCATTCAATCATCACACCGTCAGCACCGCATGCGACGGCTGCGCGAGCGAGATCAGCGACTAGTTCGCTGCGTCCAGCCGCGTGGCTTGGATCGACGATAATCGGCAGATGCGTCATTCGTTTGAGCGTAACTACAGCGCCCAGATCAAGCACATTTCGTGTCATCGGATCGAAGCTTCTGATGCCGCGTTCGCACAAAATTACGTTTGGATTTCCATTTGAAACAATGTATTCGGCAGCCATGATGAATTCTTCAATCGTCGCTGCTAAACCTCGTTTCAACAAGACTGGTTTCTGCACTTTGCCGACTGACTTGAGCAATTCAAAATTTTGCATATTGCGGCTGCCGATTTGCAATACATCAAAATTTTCAACAGCTATCGGCAGCTGTTCGTGCGACATTACTTCTGAAACAACCGGCAATCCATGCCGTTTTCCAGCATCACGTAGCAGCATTGCACCTTCTGCGCCCAGACCTTGAAAGGAGTACGGCGAAGTGCGCGGTTTGAAAACACCACCGCGAAGAGCCTGAACGGGAGCCTGTGCAAGAGCTTCGCCCGATGCTTCCATCTGCTCAACACTCTCTACGGCGCAAGGTCCGGCGATGATCAATAGCTGTTTGCCACCACAGGAAACGCCCGGCGCGATTGTAATTTCGCTCTTGTGCTCCGGACCGCGCTTCTCAGTTAACAAGGAATCCATGATTTCACTCTATAGCAGATACTCAGTATAATAACTTGAGTCGTGAACATCGGCTCAGAATCTGAACTAACGTGACGAATAGAATGACGATAATGCTATTCGGTCAACGAAATTAAGGATTGAGGCCGAACCCTGTGCGAAATCACTTTGCCTAGGGAGGATCTGTGATCTTGAAATGTTTCACAAGCCGTATAGCTCCGAAGCTGCAACAGCGCCTTCTTTAGCACGCCATTCTACTCTCAAGATTGTGCTGCCTAATGCAATTATTTAGCGCACAAACTTTGTCACATTTCACGGCTTCTAGTTGAAGGCCCGTCGCTTGGTGTTTACAGTCGAAGCATCTTCAATCCCGTCCAGTCATCGAGAGAAAACTCCGAAAGCTGTTAACCCCCAATCCGAAGCGCTCTAACCAGACACTCAAGAGTGTTGTTGGCATAGCTCCGGACTTAACCCAGCACCCAAACAGCAAGACGGGCTGTTCCAGGTGCACTTTTACGAAAGAGCCTTCTCATGGAAAACGTTACTGACTTCATTCTGGCTAGCCAGGGTCTTACCACGGACGCAGCTGGTGCTGCAGGAAAAAGCGTGAAGGAGCATCGGCTTACTGATTTCCTCGGGCGTCGCAACGAGCAAGCTCGCGAGCTGATGGGACAGCTGGCGGTCGCATTGAGCGCCACCCATTTCCTCACCCCAATCGCGCGGCGAGTGCGCGTCGTCGGTCCTCACCGCTCAGGCAAGACCTTTCTTGCCCACTGTACGGCCAACGAAGGTGGTGCGGAGCTCGTGCACATGTCGCTCGCCATGTCTGGCAATGTCGATGCGAAATTCGCCGAGGCGCGGGCAAAGGGCGGACCCACCCTGCTCCTCATCGAGGACGGGGAGATGCTGAGCCAGCCAGGGCTGAGGGTTGTCCAGGAGCTCATCGAACAGCTTGATCACGCGGACAACAAGCAGCTCGGCGTCGTTCTGAACCTGCTCGACGATGAGTTGATGGACGAGTCGCTGCGGGCGCGTTTCGACAACCGGGTCGAGGTGTTCCGCCTCGAGACCGATGAGGTCTAGACCCTTCGAGCGAAAGACCTGAGGTACTAGTACCGAGCTATTGCTCAGGACGCAAGGCCCAACCGCAGACTCAGGGACCCCAAGTCCCGAAATCCGCGGTTTCTTGCGTTCTCTCCCAAGCTACTAAACAAACGAGTAGAACCGTTCATTTAGCATTTAGCATTTAGCGCTAAGCACTGCGAAGCATTGAGCCCGCGTTGGAGCTAAATGGCCGTGCGACCGGACTTAATGAATTGCTGTAAGATTCGAGTTCGCAACAAGTTTCGGTGTCGTTTTCCTAAATCCATCTGGCTCGTAGCCGAATGTCGCAAGTTCTTCTCTGAACATATCCGGTTTATCCGAAGCTTCGATCATGGTTTTAGCGACCAGTCCAATAGCCGCTGCCCAGGTTTCTGCCATCGGGACGGTCCATTCTCCTTCCTTGCTCAGATGGTCTGCTAGAACGGCCATCAGATTTTCGCCAACAGCGTCATAGTGCGCATTCTCGGTTTTGTATTTCAAATGGCGAATACCCATAGCATGCAGATATGGCAAAAGCCTTTCTGGTTGCTCGACTCCAGCGACAATTGCACCTAGCGACGCCATTAATTTTTTGTGTTGCTCTTCTACAGGTGTATGGAAAAGCGGCTTCACAGATGGATATTTCTCAAATAGTCGACTGTAGAACGCCAGTCCAAGCGCTCTTGTACCCCCATTTTCTACCTTTGCGCGCTCAAAAGTTTTTCGTAGCAGCGTTGTATCCAGCGTCATGATTAAACTCCTTTGTCTTTAGCGTCAGTAAAAACCTGCAGGTCACGAATTAGTGCCGGTAAATCGTCCACGTGGCACATGCTGTCGCAAATACCAAGCTCTGTGTCCAAGATACTTTCATCGCACTGCGCCGGTACGTCGACACCGTGCTCTTCGAAAACCTTCACCGCGTCTGGATAAATATCCAGAATACTTTTGACCGTTGTCTCTTCAGTGATAACCATTTTCTTACCGTCCTCTTCTAAATTGGCTAACAACGCGCATAAGCGCTCTCAGCCTTGATTGCTTTGGGAAAGAGAATCGAATTCTCTTTGTGAATGTGCGTTCTCAGATCTTGATCAAGATGAGCAAGCCCAGCCAATAGCGCCATCCAACTGGCACACGCACCTTCGGGAGCTACGTATTGATCGGTCAGCACTCTTAATTTGATTAGAGCCTCGCCCGCATCATTATGTTCAGACTCCATGCACCGAACTGGATTTGCCACAGTTCCGAATGGCGCTTCAGGCAAGCCTTTGCCTTGATCGAGCAGACGCATAAAAGGGAACAGAATGTTGTCTTCTTTCATCGTATGCTGCTCTATTTCTCGTTTCATTGCGGAGAATACAGCTACAACTTCGACCAGACGCGAATCTCTGGTACCGTGTACACAAGCCACTTTTTCAGCCAATGTTTGCAGACGCGGCAACTCTCGCTTTAAGTAGGCGTGGTGAGTTTCTTGTATGTGATTCGTCAATTCCGTAAGCGATGCATTTAGCCAAGAATCAGGCGCTGCCTGCATTGCAGCATGGGCGTCATTCTCGGACAGGTCAGCAATGACAGCATCTGCTGCGAGGCCAGCTCTTTGACAAGCATCAAAGAGTGTCTGCTTACCCCCACAACAATAATCGATTCCAAAGCGGTCAAATACCGCCGCTCGCAGCGGTTGCTCGGCGACGAGCAGTCCGACGGCCTCGTTACTAAGCTCTTTCATGACCTTACACCTCGCATTCGCATCTATGTATGGTTTTGACCTTACTGGCTTCGAAAGTTGACAGACTGACACAAGAACAAGTCTGGAAAAACTCCTTGGAAGCAGCGCAGCCAGGGCATCTCCAATCGTCCGGTAGACTTTCGAATTTCGTACCAGGTGCAATCCCCGCTTCCGGGAGACCTTGCTCTTCTTCAAGGATGTAATTGCATAGTGTGCAAATTTCTTTCATGACCCTTACCTCAGTTTTCATTTCCACCAAATGGACCTTTATGTCCATAATACACCCTCACACATCCGCGTCATCCTCCGAAAGGCTGATTGTGTGGTATTATGTATATAAAGGTATTCTTGTTGGCAAACTGGAGCGCGACATGATTTCTCAAACTGCTGAGTATGCGCTTCGCGCTATGGTTTTCTTGGCTATGCAGAAAGAGTCGGCCGTCACAGGGCAAGATATTGCTGCAATTACCAAGGTGCCACCAGGTTATCTCAGTAAGATCATGCAGCAACTCGTGAAAAGTAAATTGGTGAACTCACAGCGAGGCATCGGTGGTGGCTTTGTTCTTTCTCGACCACCCGATAAAATTTCGATCTTGGATGTTATCAACGCTGTCGATCCTATAGACCGCATCGAATCTTGCCCTCTCGGCATACCATCGCACGGCCTTAATCTCTGCCCACTGCACAAGCGCTTATCGGATGCCACAGCCCAGGTCGAAGCTGCTTTTGCGCAGTCTCTTTTGAGCGAATTGGTCGAAGAATCGCAAAGTCCACTCTGCAAGAGCGCATCTTTGACACCTGGTTAAAGGCTTCAGTAAATCAAATGCCCGGAGTGCCCGCGGTTAACGGATTTCTACGCTCGACCATATTCACTACATAGACTAATAGAAAAACGATAAAAGCATTGAGCCCGCGATGACGCGGACTCAATACCCCAGACAACCTGGAAGCGCAGCCGGGTTCTCATGAACCCGACTGCTACGACCAGACTATTTGTTCAGCTCACCGACTGAAATTAGGCCTCGTCGGTGTGACCGGCGCCTTCGCTGTCGGACACGGGCACCACCGCGGAGGCGGCGGAGTTGGCGGCGTCGGCATCGCGCAGCGCGGAGGTGGCGGCGCTGAGGGCTTCTTCCGGAGAGAGGCGACGCTTGGTCACTTCGGCTTGGAGGGCGGCTTGCGCCTCGCCGAGTTCCTTGGCGAGCGTGGAGACCGTGCCGCGCAAAGCCTCGAGGGCTTCGGTGCGGTCGGTGACGACCTTGTCGAGCGGATTCGTGAGGTCAGTGCTCAGGTTGTGAGCCTTGATGCCAGTGACGTGCGCGCGCAGGTCCTTGAGCTTGCCCGCGTCGGTGCGGAGCTGCTCGGAAGCAGTGCGCAGGGCGGCATCCTTCTCATGGACGGAGGCGGTCAGGCGTTCACGCAATTCGCGGTCGGCGGAGGTGAGGGTGGCGAGACCCTGAAGAGCTTCCACCTGACGGAAGAGTTCCGTGATCGCAGGGGAGCCGGCGGAAGCAGCAGGAGCCGCGGCGCCGCTCTTTCCCGCGAAGCTCAGGGTCACCTGAATCACGCCTTCGTAGGAAGTCGGCCGCGAGTTCTGCGCGGAACAGCCGAGCAACTGAAGAACGGACGGCAGTTTCGCTCCGTCGAAGAGCACGCCATGGGTGGAGCCGATCGAGAAGTCAACGCAGCCCAGAGGCACGAGCTTGGAACGTTGATCACGATTGAGACCGGAGATGAAGATGGAGTTGTCCATATTGTCGATGTTTTGAGTACTGTCTGCGAACGCTCGCCCGGCAAGTATTTTGCCGGGCGAGACGAGGAAGCTGTGAAGGTAATAGTCGCGCAGCGAAGTTGTCTCCTTCGCGTCAGCGAACTTACTTATCCGCAGGCGCCGCCGTTTCAGCAGCGGGAGCGGTCAATTCGGCGGCTTCATTGAGCGCGGTTTGCGCCGCAGCAAGAGCCTCTTCCGGAGACAGTTGCGGCTTGGTCACCAGAGCATCGAGCGCGGAGCGGCTGCCATCGAGGGTACCGGCGAGACCGCCGAGTTCGCCCCGCTTCGCAGCCACAGCAGCGGCGCGATCGGCGACGAGCTTGTCCAGCGTGGCGGACACCTCGGCAGGCAGATTGTGCCCCTTGAGCGCCGTGACGTGAGCGGTGATGCCGTTCCAATCGACGGTGCCGTCTTTGAGTTGACCGGCCGCGGTGCGCAGAGCCGCCTCAGCTGCAGCGGTGGCAGCGACGAGTTCGGTGATCTGTTTCTTCTCGGCGTCGGGACGCACGGTCCAGCGCTGCAGCTTCTGCACTTGGCCGAGGAGCTCATTCAGCAATTCGGCATCGGGGTCACGCGTGACAGCGACACGTCGAGGAGCCGGAGCGGTGGCGGCGGAAGGAACCGAGACTGAACGCGAGGAGCAGGAGGCGCGAGGAGTTTCTTTCACCACGGGAGCCGAAAAGCGCGCACCGGATTTGGTACCACGTAGGCGCTCGATGCGCAGGGCGACGAGATCCCAGATCAGATTGAGCGAGCTCCACACGCGGTGGCGGAAGTCACCATCCTCGGCGCACGCGGAGAACGTGGCAAGAAGCAGCAACGAGCCGATGGTCGATAGCGTGAGCGCGTAGCCCAAAAGCGGACTGATCAGGAGGAGCAAAGCGACCTCGACGCCGATCGTCGCCCAGGAAGCAAGCTTGTTTGCACGGAAAGTCTTGGGCACATTCCGCAAGGCGGTTTTGAAGTCTTTGCAGTCGGCGTTGATGCCGAACCAGAGACACTGGGAGATCAGGGTGAAGGCGCAGATGCCGGCGAAGCCGAGCACGGGACCGAGCACGAAGAACAGGAAGAGTGTGATCATGACGTTGTTTCTAGATTCTGACTTGACGACTGACACCAAATGCGATGCCAATTGAACGGACAGGCTGCGCGACGATAGCGCCGGGAACAGCGGTGCTGCCCCCGGGCGCCATCGCGAAACCCGGGCAGCCAGTCAAAATTAGTTACCTTTGACGGGCAGGACGAGAAGGATCGTCTGACCGTTGGTGATTTCCGAATTCAGGCTGGCCGCGTTGTTGTTGACGCGGATTTCGTAGCCCTCGGGATTGACCTGTGCGGCCACGAGCGCGTCCTGAACGGTGGCGGGGGCATTCACTTTGATGCCGGTTTTGATCGCGCCAGGAAGTTTGCCAACGGTGACAGTGATTTCGTTCGAGTTCATAATAATGGAGATGCCCGAATGTCGGGGCTTGCTGAAGTTTTGCTGAGCGAGTCAGCGGGAATTGTTGACCGCCTGGAGTCAGGAGGTCGGTTAGCACTGGAATGCAAAACTGCTCACCATGAGCGTCTTAGAAGCGCAGTGAACAATTTCACACAAACAATTTTTGTCGACCGACTAGTCGTCGAAGCGGCGAATCATCATAAGCGGCTTGCGCAGATAGAACATGATCTCGTGATCGAGTTCGTCTTCGCCACCCTTGCCCTGGTCGATAGCGAACCAGCGCATCAATTGCCAGACGGCAAGCTCGGCGAGGAAACCGGAGGTCGGCCCCACCGAGATGCTGGTGCCACAGGCGGAAACCTGGGCCACATCATCGCTGCAAAGCGTTCCCTCCCAGCCTTCGGCCTCAGAACCTTTGCAGGGATTGATCGTGTACACGCGCCCATTGTCCACGCCCATGCGCGTCTCGATCATCACTTTAGTGCGCTGCTTGAACCTGATGCCCTTGCGCCAGATTTCCTCGCGCGACGCCATAGTGTCGGTGAGCAGGAACACGACATTGCCGAGTTCTTGCGAGCCGTCCACTTTCTCGTCGTGACAGACGATTTGCGTGCCGGTTTGATGCCGCACCAGTTCCGCCAGCGCCTCGACTTTGAGCTTGCCGATGTCACCGTTTCCGAACGCCTGATTGGCGATGTTATGGGGTTCGACGCGGTCGAAATCCCAGACGTGGATGACTTCAATGCCGAGCTTCGCCAGGCTGAGCACCACCTTGGACCCGGTCGCGCCTGCGCCGATCACGTCGACCCGGCGACTGCCGAAGGCGAGCGGGTTGAATTCAGTTTGATGTCGATTGGAATCAATCATGGAATGTCAGTTTAGAAGTTAGACCTTACTTAACGCTGAAACCAGTCGGCGAGAAATCGACCGAGAGTAACGAGGACGGACTCAGGCTCCTGATTGCGAGCATCGAACTCGCGCCGCGCCGGCGGTTCGAAATGCCCGGGAGCGACGGTGTGGGCATCCCGCCGACGAATGGACGCACAGCGCGAGCAGTTGCAACCATACCTCGCCACCTGTGCAGTTTCCGGACACTGACCGGGTGCGCGACCATAACTGCGGGGTTCGCCTGCCAGTCCGGTGCCACTACCGAAGATACCAGTGGTTCCCGGTCCACTGGCTTCGCCCTCGACGACGCCGTCGTTAAGGGTGTCGCCAGCGAGGCTGCCCATGCCCGAAGTGGGCTTGTTGTCTTTGTCATCGCTACCGCCGCCGAAGAAACGGAAGCTCGCAAAACGAGACTTGACCTTGGTTCTAAACTCCGCCTCGACCGTAGCACGCAGAGCGGCGGTGATGTCGGGGGTGTAGCGCCGATCGCGAGGGGGACGCGTGAACACCCGCCGCAGCCAGGGTTTCGGTTTCTCCCCATCGGCGTCGCCGGCTGACTTTCCATCGGTCGCGGCAGTCAGGTCGCCAGGGGTTTTGCCTGCGGACTCGGTCCCGACCGTGCTACCGCTGACGTTGCCGTTCACATCCGCTGAGCCAGCGCTGCTTGCGGTCGGGACGCTCCCTCCGCGCGCGCTAATGTTCCCGCCAGATCGGACCACATCCACCACCGCATTCGGTGCCGAGTCGGTCGCCAGCCGATCGTTCGACGCGCTCGGCGTCCAGCCCAGAGCCGCAGTGTCGACGGCCGCGACCGGCAGTTCCAAAACCGCAAGCGCCTCGGGTTGCGGAGTGGTCGCGGTCGGCGCATCGACTTCCCAGGCAACGTCGTCCAGTCGCAGACCCTCTTCGTAGAGGAAGAGACTGAACTGAGCGCGTCCGAGCTTGTTGAAGATACCGCGGATCGCCCAAGGGTAATCGCTGTTTTCGAAGCAGAAGGTACCGTCACCAGACCGGCTGCCCCAGCGGTTTTTCATCATCGTGTTCTCATCGGTCCCGGAAGGCGACGTGCCCATGCGCACGTGGCTGTGCCCCCAGAAACGCATGTTATTCCAGTCCGTGATACCCTCCTCGCCGCGGCCAATGAGTTCCATGGCCAGGTCTTGCAGACCTTCGGTAGAGATTTCCGTTTCCGTTCCCGAGACCTGCTGCTTGAACAGCATGACTTTCTCGATGCGGAAGTCGCCGTTTTCGAGGCGAATGGCGGTACCGAGCCAGCCCACCTCCTGGTCGCCGAGTTCGACGTAGAGCGCCATCAGAGTGTACGCTTCACGCGAGAGAATAATCTTTGGCACTTTCGACGGGCCGCGACCGGGAAGGAAGCGGGTTTCGGTGCAAAAGTGATGTGGTGTAAAAGAAGGTTCGTCGCTAGACATAAGGATTTGTGGTTAACTGCTGGCTTTAGGCCACTTACTAATGTGCGCTCCGCTGGGTTGATCGACGTCCACCTGTTGGATGAAGTCGATAGCCAGTTGAGCGACGGTTGAAAACTGGGCGGCGGCGATCAACTCAGCGAAACTTTCCTTGATTTCGCTCATGAACGCTCTTCCGCTCTGGAGAACTTGAGGCGCTTGCTGGTTCTTGACGCACCCATGAGTGGTGGCGTTCAAATTAACCCAGCGAATGCTGTCACCCCGGCCATCCATGTGGATGGTGATTTTGAAACGACCAATTTCATGCCTTTCGCCAGTTCCGGGGTGATTGGCGTAGAGCGTCTCGGTGACCAACTTCAGTACACGCGGCTCGACGTGAATCGCGGCGATCTGGGGCATTTTTTGCAGAGCGTCGAATTCACGAGCGAACTCGGCACTATCACAAACTCCAAGACCCTTCTTTCGGCGCGCGGCGATTGCTTTGTTACGCAGCAACGCAACCAGTTTCGCTTCCAACCGTTCGATCTCAGTGCGTTGAGCGATCAGTTGATTGCGGGCTGCTGCTACCACTTCGTCCATGCGCTTTGCACAAGCAATCATGTATTTGCGACGATGTCCCAGGTACTTCTCGTCTTTCACGATCTCGCGTTCACCGGGCACCGCTGCCGGTGGCGTGCCCAGAGGCCAGCTGACGATGTGCTTACCAGCCGGGTCAGCCAGATTGACATTCTCCACGAACTCAATCGCCAGCGCTGCAGCAATCGACCACAGTTGACCTGTGAATAACGTGTCGAACGTCGTCACCGTATTGCCGAGGCAAGCCGCTCCCGTATCCCAGACGTGTGGCGCGTGCATGTGCGCCTTATAACCGTTGACTAAACGAGTCTGGTTTTTCCAACGCGGAGAACGTTCTTTGGGATTAAGCGAGATTTGGAATGCCCCGATTTCGTGCCAGTTGAACTGTCCATCCCTGGCATAGAGGGTCTCGGTGAAGACACGAATTTCGCCGTCTTCAACGCGAACATCAATCACCTTCGGCACTTTGCGCAGGTTGTCGTACTCTTCGCCAAAGCGCTCCAAGGAAAGCGACTCGTGCGTGAGCAAACGCAGTTCGTCGGCACGGGTTGCGCGAATCTGCCGGGCCAATTCCTTGGCGACAGATCGGGGACTTTCCTCCTCACTATCGGCGGTGGCGTTATCTTGAACCAGCATCGCATGAGTGACGCCCTTGCGACATTCCTCAACGAAGAGCGCTCGCAACGCATCCCGCTCCTGAAGCGGCTCGAGCATGTATACAGCCCGATTCAGTACCTGAGCGAACAGCGCCAGGTCTTCGGCGGAGGCGACGGCGGCGAGGTCCTGATGGATATACAGATTGTTGTCGCCGACCAGTTCGGCGATTGCGTACGTTCCGGTTTCGTTCTTGATTGCCCGACCCAAACCAGAAGCCGGCCATGCGTTTTTCTGACTCGCCGACGGAATGCCCCAGCACCTCGACGGGACCGTGACACCAACTTTACAGCTCTGTGGAGAACTGAAGACATGAACATGGAAACTGCCATCCTGAACCGCTTTCGCCACCTGCTGCGGATTGTGCAGCTTGATTGGTTTGCGCAAACGCGGTTTGAGAATTTGCGCAGCGATGTGCGCGAAGGCGTCTTTGCCTTTGCCTTTCCAAGTACCCGACAAAATGCCGTCGCCAGGCTCGGCCACCGCCAGGAAGTTTTCGATCTTCAGTCGAACGATGCCATCGTATGTGGTTTGATCCTGCTTGGCGATTCCTGCCTGAAGAATGGCGAGCGTCGCCTGAAGTCCGCCTTCTTCGATCATTACGCCGCGCTCCTCGCCCAGTGTGAATTCGTAAAACGAAATTGAGCCGGCTCTGAGCTTCTCAGCTTGGTCCGCGCTCAACTCAGGTATGAAGTAATTGATCATAGAAAAAATCAGCGACCGCACCGCAACAGCGGGCGAGACGGCTTGGTTGAGAGTTTTCCCGCGCTGGGCTTAAGCTTCATAAGCGGGCTCGTAATCAGTAACTACCGGTTCGTCCACGGCGTCGGAGAGAGTCAACGATCCACTTCGACTGTGGTTTTTGCCGCTGACCAACTCAGGCAGTTGAAAAACCTGGAAGCTGTCGCCTTCGGCATTACGCAAACGTTGTTCCGCCCATTGTTCGAACATGCCGTCGCAATAGCCGTTCTCGTGAGCATAGCGCACGGCGCAAGGTTCAGTCGTGCACGCCATGCTCTGCAAAAGCATCCAACAGCACTCAACGTGATTGCGACCGACTTTCGACTTCAGTTCCGTCAGCGCTCGAACCGCGGAGTCGTAGTCCCGAGCGCCGAGCTGCTGTCTTGCCTGATCTACCAGTTCGGTCAAACCGCTATTGGAACAGTAGAGACTGGCGCCAAAAACGATACCGCAGATAGTGCGCTTATAATGCTCCCCGGCAAGCGACGCGACGAATTGCTCAGTCGATTCAATCGCCACGGTCAAAGTCTGATGTCTCTTTATCTCAGCGTAAACCAGATCCCGAACCGGTTCTAGCAGTCCAAGTGTTTCAGTGACGCGCTCGAGCAATCGCTGCCAATCAGGTTTGTTCTGCTTGCCGTCAGCGACGATCGGTCCCAGCAGATGCTGAATTGCACCGAGCTTTTCACCGGCCGCTCTACCTCCCCAAGTTTCGCCCACCTTCGCCGTAACATCGGTCATTCGAGCGACGAGATCCTGCAGCCCCGTCGTAACTCTCAGTTGCAGAGCCAGTTCCGCTTCGAGCAGCGACTCCAGTGATTCCGGTTTCTCACCAACCAGTTCTTCAGTGAGTGCCTCGATATCGGCGATCAGTGCGTCGACATCAGCATCGGGAGACTGGGCGCGAACTCCCAGCGCGACGCACTGCGTATGCCTTTCAGCCAGCACTCCATCGAGCTGCTCCGAGACAACGGCAGCCAGGTCGTGTATGCGCCCAGCCAGACGAACCTGGTGCTGCTCAAGCACAGAGAAGTGCTGCCGCACCCTGACGCGCCCCTGACAGCGATTGAGCAGCGCCTCAGCGACCTTAACGGCGGCATTCCACTTTTGAGAAGTGTAGAGCGCCCGCAACTTCGAAAGTTCGGGCTCATCATAAGCGCTGTCGGTTTGGCTCGACAACGTCAGGATCGTTCCGTAGACCTCATCGACGCGCCCCTTGTCCTCGACAATCCTGGCGAAGAGTTTCTCGACAGACCCGACGTCCTTGCCGACCTTATCGAGGGCGCGACCGAATTTGATCAGATGTCCTTCAAGAAGCAGCGTTTCAAGCTCCTGGATGCCGTCGCCACATTCGCAAAGCAGCGGCTTGAGCTCGAACTTCGGTTCAGCGAAACTGAAATTGCCGGTGAATTGAACGCTGGCAATCACGGAAGCCGGAGGTCTGCCGAACATCTCGCCCGACTCGCTCGATACGCGGACATAACGCCCGCGCAAAGCTTCGAGGCTGCGCTTATATTTGATGGCATCGAGAAACGACCGGCGCAGCATGCCGATCTTCTGCATGTGTGCCGTTATCGCCTGCTCTGCAACCCCGATCGGGTCTTCGGTCAGTTGCGCCAACAATTCATCACGCGTGGAACGCAGCTCAGTCAGGCGTTGTTCGTACGGTGATAGCGCCAGACCCGATTGAAGCAGCTGCGAGCAAAGATACTCGATACCCGCCCAGTCGTCGGCAATCGTGTTACTGAACTCTGAATCAATGTTTCGACGATTTGCTGCCGCATCGGCGACGATTTTGGTAAAACGCTGGAAGCTGCTGGTAACGGCGCTGAGGCTATCAGTAATCAAACCAGGGAGCGCGTCGCAATTGCCGTGAACAGGAGACAGGGAGGCAGTAACAGCGCCGAGACTGGCTGGCAAAGATTGACCGACACCGGTTATCGGTTCGCTGAGAAGAGCATCGATAGCCGCTTCGAGATGCCGCTTGCCGAAACATTGCGTCCAGCGACGGTGACAGTGCTTGCGATAACTCACCTCGGCACGGTCGCGACGCTCCTCTGCCAGAGCACGCCAGTTGATCCAGTTGAGCCAGGACTGCCGGTCGTGCTCGTACTCGATTTTCGTCTTGCCTGAAAACGCTGGCGCTTGAAAGACCAGCCCGGCTGGATCTCCAGTCAGTTGTTTGTAAACCGCCTCACTGGCACTGACAGCTTTCCAGAATTTGCCGAGCGCTGCTCGGTAAACCTCGACACGCCGCGAAATGACGGTTAACCGCCAACAAATGAGTGACACAAGCAGCACGCCGACAACGCCGAGGGCGATGCCGACCACGTGCGCCGGAATTGATTGAAGGAAAGTTAGGTCCATAAATAATCTGGGTTACGCAAAGCTGAATCCATAGAACTATCGTGAGATAGCTGGCTGAACTTTGCGATTGACGTGTATAGGTTGTGCGGCTTGGTGAGTTCGTCTCGAAGAAGCGGCGTTTGGGATCTGACTCAGCCTAGAGCCTCGATCACCCGAATATGTACCTGTATTGCGTCGTCTAAGCAGCATTCCGTAACAAAGCCTGGGGAC
>CAZRMH010000196.1:0-14726 GCA_964600935.1 uncultured Candidatus Obscuribacterales bacterium | reverse complement strand
GGTTGCGGGGGTAAGATTTGAACTTACGACCTTTGGGTTATGAGTCTAAAGGTCACCCTATTTCCGGCTTTTCTCTGAGTTTTCTAAAATCTCGTAATCCTTCTCTCTGTCAGGCTTTGTGACGAGTTCATTGTAATTCTAGCACGCTCAATTTTTTCGATTTATACTTAATTTGGGTAAGGCAAAGGGTAAGGCGTTTCCTCTCGGAAAATGACAGCCTGTTGTTAGTCCCGAAACCCAAAGGTCATTTAGGGTAAGGCAAAATCGTAGGGTAAGGCGAGGGTAAGGCAAGAATGACAAAGAACGAAACAACTGGAAAAACGTTCACAGCCAAGTTCATCCGCTCCTTGGCCTGCCCCGCTCACATGAAGCAGTGGCCAGTGGCGGTGCTTCCGAACGTGCATCTATATGTATCCGTGGGGCGGGGCGGTACTAAAGCCTTCTGTTTCCGGTGCAAGGAAAATGGAAACTGGAAAACGCTAGACCTGGACTGCAAATTTGACGATTCGCTGCCTGATACTCTGGCGCGTAGATCGATGATTGAGGCTCAGACCCGGGCGGCCGAGTTGACGGCTCGCAGGAATAGAGGCGAGAACGTTTTCGAGCAAGTCAAGACTGTGAAGGCGTCGCCAACTTTGGAAGAGTTGTTCGAGCATTACAGAACCCAGCATTTGGAGAAAAGAGGTAAGCGGGTCGAGGACAACGTGAACAACTTCAAACGCTGGTTTGGTAAGCGCAATCTTGGAAAGAAAAAGGCGGCAGAGTTTTCACACGATGATGCAGCGCGGCTTCATAAGCAAATGGAGAAGACACCCGGTAGCGCGAATAGAACGATGCAACTCGGTAGAGCAATGTTCAACTTTGGTATCAAGACTCGCTTTATTGAGCGCACAGACAATCCTTTTGCCGGTGTTTCCCTCTTCCATGAAAACCAGCGGGATCGCGTGCTGTCTGACGATGAGGCCGGGAAGTTGATTCAAGCGATCAGCGACGCTCCTTTGAAACACTGTCGGGAGCGCACGCTAGCCGACATGATCATGCTCTGGCTGCTCACTGGCGTACGCAAGGCCGTGATGTTGAGCATGCAATGGTCAGAAATCGATGAAAACTCATGGGTGTGGATAATTCCTGCGGCGAAGATGAAAGGGCGGAAAACGCAAGAGATTCTTCTCGGACCTGCGGAAGTCGAAATTCTGACGCAGAGAAAGAAACTGCTTGAGGCTGCAGGCATGCTGACGGATTTTGTCTTTCCCAGCGATAAGAGCGCGAGCGGTCACATTCAAGATCCCGGTAATGCATGGGAGACGCTCCGCAAAGAGCTAGAACTGGATGATGTGTGGATACACGATCTTCGACGCAGTCTAGCATCGGCAATGGCGAACACTGGCGCTAGTGTCGCCATCGTCAAGCAGACGCTTGCGCATACTGACGAACGAACTACGATGAGAGCCTACATAAGAACGAACAGGCAAGCACAATTAGAAGCCAGACAAAAGGCTCAAGAAGCCTGGTTTGAAGCGGCTGCGAAGGCGAAAAAAGAGGCATCATCAGAAGAAGAAGAATCCAGCGAGCAGAGTTGACTTGACGCTGGGCTTGCGTCCGCTAGGCTAGTCGCCGGGCAGCCAGGGAAGCGCCGCTTGGCAGGCGATGATTTTTGCTTTCGAACATTGCGGCGCGCACACCTATGCAGCGGCTGCCGAACAGCGGACGCAAGGGGACCCGGCGTCAAGTCTCCTGGTGAGATTCAAAGCAGTAGAGGCTGGTCTTGATTTCGGTGACTTAGATGTCTTTAGCATCTAAAATAGGTTCTCATGGTAGGAGAATTCGTTTTTGGTTGCGTATCAATTTCTACGCTTTCACTAGTGGCGGCATCTAATTTTTAGGTGGTTGTTTCAATCACGGCTGAGGTAAGAGAATATGCCGAACATTATTGTGGCACCAGTTCATTTTGAAGACTTTTCAGGCGAGGCGTTCGAGCGTCTTGTTTTTGCTTATCACCTACGCGCAGAATGGTGGCATCAGCTAGATTGGTATGGTCAAACCGGCAGTGATTCTGGAAGAGACATCTGGTGCTCGCGAGAAAATGACTATACGCTTCTTGAGACGCTCTGTATTCAGTGTGTAAATCGAGAGAAATTTACGAGAGCAAAAGCCTTTGAGGATGTCACAAAGATCTTGAATGGTCCGAAAGGAGCACCAAATCGAATTCGATTTGTTTGTCGGTCAAACGTTTCTGCTAAATTGCGCGACGATCTCAGAAGTTATGGAGATGCAAATGCAATCGATAATTTGGAGATTTGGTCGGGGCAGGAATTTGAGGAACGACTTCGGTTTTACGCAGAGGCGCTTTTGCTGCGGTTCTGCAAGGGCGAAAGTTTTCCAGATGCATGCAAGGACTTAGGCGATTTTGTACGAGAGCTTCCGGCGATTAATGACGACGAAATTATAGCGCGGCTATCTGGAATCTTTGAGAGGCCAGCATTTACTACACCGTTCCACGCAGAGAGTTCCTTGGGTGATTTCAAAACGGCGATTTCCGCTTCAATTGAGGCCATAAACACAGGCATTTGTAGAGCAAATGATGGAACCGTTTTCCGAAAAATACATAGCAGACACGAAGTACAGGATGCGTCCAAGAAAAAGGATTTAGAGCGGATTGCAGAGTCGCTAAATCGCCTTCGTATCGAGTACGACACACTTGAAAGAACCGGGGAAATAGAACTGTGTGGTAGCGGCAACCATTTTCATCTTAGTTCTTACGCTGTCAAAACGATGGATGGAACGCGGCGCGAGATTCTTGATATGTTCAGGAGGCTCTGCCCCCGCTTTTCAGCATTGTTGCAAGGCGGTGTGAAGTGAGCGGATTGTGCATAGTCTTTGGTACCAAGCGATAACTAGAATCAATTCTCAATTGCGATGAAAAATGTGCTGGAACTATAAGTGGTGTGTTGATTACGAAGGAAATAGTTGTGAAACGTACCGAAGAACAAACAATTCCAACCATCGGCGTCCTTTCAGCTATAACCGATGTGGAGCATTCCGCCTTGTTGGAAGCCTTCGGAATCGATCAGAAAAAAGACGAAGACAATAACCTGGATGGAAATCGATACTGGATTACCGAGATCAACCGTAAAGACGGAAGCAATATGCGCGTTGTGATTTCTTGTATTGCGCGTTCTGGTAATGCAGATCCGCAAATACCAGTAGAAAGAATGGTCGCTTTATATGCACCGGAAGTGATGTTTTTTGTGGGAATTGCATGTGGTCTTCGACCGTTGAATTTGGGTGACGTAGTAACTTCTGAGCAAATTTACGCATATGAGTATTCGAAGAGCAAACCTCCGGGAGAATCGGACTTAGATCGAAGTAGGGTGATGTCTTGCGTTTCACATCTCATCACTGACGTGCAGTTTTTCAAAGCTAAGGATGAGTGGCATGAAGATTACGAACGTGTCTTGAAGAAATTTCCAGAAGAAAAATTGCCGAAGCGCAAATCAAATCAGCCACATTTGCACCCTCCCGCATGGATCGCATCTGGTGAAAAAGTATTGGCAGATGGAAGACTTTCAATCCTGAATGCTAAGCACGATAAAGTCCGAGCGGGAGAGATGGAAGGGTATGGCTTTGCTGTTGCATGTGCTAGTCATCGCCCACAGATACCGTGGTTGGTAATTAGAGGCATCTCGGATTATGGCGATGCCACTAAAGATGGTAGCGCCGAAAAATCGGCAGAGGTGTTTGATAAGGACGAATATCACCTTGCAGCGGCTGTGTCCGCTGCAACATTCTTGCGGAAATTTTTAGAGACGACCTATACTCCTGAAACCCAACGACCAACTAGAAATATGGGAATGACGGGTACTTTGAATGATCGACAAATCATCGATATGGCTGAGAATGGTTTACTGATTTCCGAGAACTTTTCAGAAGACAATGTGCAGCAGGCTTGCTATGAACTACGAGTGGGTAATGTCTATTACGAGCTAGAAGGGGAAACTAAGCGAAAGTCAACGGAGGGGTTTGACAATCTGGTCCTCAAGCCAAAGCAGCTAACTGTGGTTATCACGATGGAAACCCTGAATATTCCCTCGGATGTATTAGGGAGAATTCTTACCAAAGGTCGATTATTTTCGGTTGGCATCTTGCCCGTCAACACATACGCAGACCCAGGGTTCCAGGGGAAACTTGGGATCGTTCTCTACAATTCCTCTCCATATTTTCTGAGACTACAAAGCGGTGAACCAATCGCGAAGATTGAATTCACCAAGTTGGCGCAACGTGTTGAGCAACCCTACGATGGACAGCATGGTTATCAGTCTGAAATATGGCCGATGCCTGAAAATATGGTTCTGTCGGCGGACGAAGTCAGCGCCGATCCGCGGCTGGCCCATCATCTTCCGTTGTCTGAGCAAATTTCAAAAGAAGAGTTTAATTTCATCAGAGACTCATTGGCTGAAAAGGAGAAAAAATTTGCTCAGCTGGAATTCAGAATAAAAGTTGCGCTCATTTTGAGCTTTCTTTGCGTTGTAGCCCTGACGGCTATCGTCCTATCCAAATTGCAAGGATGAGTCTTTTGAAAGATGAGGTGATATTGCCAACGCGCTTCTTTCTTGCACCGATTAATACGGGCTTTTCGGAAAATGGCGTACCGACATCTCGTCTCTTCCAGTTCCACAAGGAGCGAGCAGGCCACGGCATAGGAGTCGCGTATGTTGGGAATGTTGCTATTTCGTCCGACTGTAAGACAAATGATGGAACAGCCATAATTGAAAGCAGTCATCTTTCAGTTTGGAAGGAACTATCTCAATGTATACAGGCACAAGGTTCGATACCGGCGATTCAGTTGGCATGCAGAGCTGCTCCGCTCAAAAGTAGAAAAAATTGGATTACTTCAGACCGTGCTGAATACATTCAGGCAACATCATCCTTCATAAAATCCCTGTCAAGTGAACAGATAAGAGCTACGTGCGAAGACTTCGTTCGGGCTGCTGTTTTGGCTGATCAAGCAGGTTTTCGTGTAGTTCAAATACATGCAGCGCATGGCTACTTGCTCTCACTCTTATTGAATCGAAAATTGAATACTAGGTCAGATTCTTTTGGCGATGGTACTTATGCACTAGCATTAATTGCAGAAGGCATCGCAAAACAAGCGCCCGGGATCAAGCTTGATGTGCGAATTTCACTATTTGATGGGCTGGAAGATTCCGGGATCGAGCTAAGTTATCGACGAAGTCAGATTGAACATATAGTGCGATTAGGCTATTGGATGTTGAGCCTTTCTGCCGGATTGTATGATGTCGACCGCCGACCTATATATCCAAGCGGACCTCACGGATTTCCACCGTACTTGGAACATGCAATAAGTTTGGGCTCCAAGTTTCCGAGTGTGTTATGGAACGTGGCAGGACGATTAGTCGCACTTTCGCGATTAGACGCTGAAGTTCGCGGAAATGTAAGCTTTTCTATTGGACGGCCGCTCATCGCGGATCCGTGTTTTGTTGAAAAGTCACTGGCTGGTAAGGATGACGAAATTGTCGCCTGCGTCCTCTCTGGACGGTGTCATTATTTTAGTCGAGGTAAGCCACATATTGAGTGCGGAGTAAATCGTAACGTGTAGTCCGTTTTTTGGAAGGAGCGAAAGATGTCGTTTTCATTAGTGAATCTGGGTGACATGGTGCGAGCTCACAGAGAGCAACGCTTGCTCACCCAAGAGCAACTTTCGCAACAAACAAGTCCGCCAACAAATCGCTCTGTGATCGCACATCTGGAGCAGGGCAGACGAATACCGGAGCCAGATGTTTTGAGTAAGATTTGCTCTGAATTGCAGATCCCGCAACAGTATTGGCAGCCATTTACCGAAGAAGGAGCGGGACAAGTTTTTGAGTTTGAGGAGTATTTAGGGGAGCTTGTCGGAAGGCATGTTGAGCTTTCTCAAGTCTCTTCGAATATAACCACTGTCGCTAGAGCGGCAATCGCACGGCTATTAGGCTCCGCTTTGACCGATTCGCAGTCGTTTGACCTTTTTAATTCGGTGCTAATTTACTATGATGTCCGCCCCCCGCTATCTCTTGAATTTTTTCATAGATATTTGCGTGCCGAATCCTTTAAATCAGTCGGTGCATTTGGAGTCGCTGTGAGGAATTACCAAAGGGAAGCGATTCGCATTTTTAATAGTTTTTCTACGGCTTATGAAACTCTGAACAGTTCAACATCGATGACGGAGTCATTGCAGGCTCTAAATCATAGAGATGATGCGGCATATAGAAACCGAATTTCGTGGGATGTAGTCGAGATAATTAGTGATGAGCGTCTGCCGAATCTTGGATACATAGCAGCCAATCTAATCAAGCAAGAGCAGGCTGAAAGGCAGGCACTATCGAGTTTTCTAAAGGATCTGTCCGTTGCAATTTCAGAAAATGGAGTTGCTGCTGTTGCGGACGTAAATGAGAAGAAAAGAAGAAAAATGGATGGCTTGTTGAGAAAATTCAATTCAACAATTCAGCATGGGTTTCTCTCTCCGTTATTTGTTTCCGATGCAGACTTGCTTAAGCGCGAGGCCGAATCGTTGGCTCCGAAGGATGATCGTGATCTCTCGGAGATGGCGGAGACTCAGCAGACAGGATTGAGAAATTTAGCGCGATACTTAGCAGCTGATCATTTGGATGTATATGTCGCTACGTCTATGCGCCTTGATTCTGATTTTGTTTCTGTCAATTCTTTCGTGAGCAAACTTTTCGTTCATGAGGAAATATTGCCTCTGAAACTCCGGTATTTCAATCCAACACAGTCATGGATAGAGGATCGGGTGGCCAAAGGTCTGGTTGAGGCGCTTATGTTGAAGAGAGCGGACTATACGATCTACATGGCGCAAAAAGAGGATTCGTTTGGAAAGGATTCGGAGGCATCGGTCGCACTTGGTCAAGGAAAACCGGTAATTGTTTTTGTTCCTAAGCTGCACGTTCCAGATGCTTCCATTGATAGTGAGGAAATGAGCAAGCTCGGGCGAGAGCAACTGATAGCAGCTGTTTCCAGGGAAGGCACCGTCGATGATAAAGATATAGACGAAACGATGGACATTCGTGGTCTCATGGGCAGATTGCTAGAGATTAGGCTGCATAAGCTCAGCAACGATCAAATCGTTCGAGTCGCTAGAGATCATTGGGCGGATTTTGGACTTTATGCAGAAGCTCAACGAATTTCAAACGACAATCTTCGAGCGGAATTCCGAAATTGGTTGGATGTGATTATCCATGAAAAGCAAAGTGCGGTACTGTCAGATTCGCTGAAGGAACCGTTTATCAGGATGATGGTTGCTACCGCCATGAGATTTGAAGACCGATCAACAATTTTCAGAGAGACTCATCCTCTGGCGTTGCAGGTGATACTAAGTTCTGGAGTGCTGAACGGCATGATAGTAGTGCGTTCAGTGAATAGTTGTGCCCGGATACTGAAAGGGTTGATCAAAAACGATCTATCTCTTGAACTTCAGGTGGATGCACATAACTATCGACTCATCGAAACTTCAACCAATTCGATTATTAGAGTAATTTCGCGACATCGGTTGATAGAAAGTGCATTTTCTACTTTCTATCAGGACTAAGAGACCAACTGTAAGCTCAAGATGAGCGACATGCTTTGAGCAAAACCTTAACAGTAGGAGGAGCATGGGTTTCATCTATGGCCATTACTTCTTGCATGTCCTTCGGCGCCAATCGTAGTTGTCGAGTCGCCAACGCTAAGAGAAATTCTGATGCTGCTTCGCCGCGATCTTTATCCGCGCTTTCCACAACGCGCTTTATAATGCGCGCCATTTCGCTACTCGCTTCTGGAGAAGAAGCATAGTTTAATTCTCGGGCTTTCGCTGCACGCAGCAGGCTGGATTGAATAACACCATCGTTAAAGCGCCCGAAGTTGCTCGGCGCTAATAGTGTTTGTTGGAACCAGTTGCTTGTTATTTTAGTTTTTAAAGATCTATCTTCGCTATTTGCTCTGAGCCTTTGTAAAATAGAGGCTACGGTAAAGAACACGTCAGCCTGTGATGATGGGCTGTTCCAGCCGTCCTTCCAAAAGACGAAACCAGGCTGTAAATGCATCTGCGTGCCAGAACGGTTGGTCAGAAATAGGTCGTTAACTAGAGGGTCTGAAGTTAGTTCTAAGCGTTCTCTTCTTAGCCTAAAAATATCTCTTGCTTCAGTGTCATTTACATCAATAAAGCCTTTGAAAGTTTCTTCCCGAAGTAGGCCGAGTTCTCGATTCCATGCATGCTCGGTTTCAGACGATGGTAAAACAATCTGTTCGACGAATTCATACACATGGCGAATAGGCTTGTCCGTCTGCGTTAGTGTTTTGGACAGTGAATCGCGTCTTGATTCGGCGGTGGTTTTTGACAATCCAACTAAATAAATGATGGGCGCCTCCGGACAAACCCTTCTAAAATCACGACTAACATCCTGTAGGCTTCGACCGCTTTCGATCACACTCGCAACTACGACTACGGGATCTTTTGTGTCGTTCGGAATAGAATCGAGATCTTTCATGCCCACCATCAGTGGTTCAGTTTTACATCGAGATTTTGTCCTTTCAGCCATCCATCGAGAGTTTTCGTTCAGGCATACAACGTGTTTTGCTTGGCCAGGCACTGTCCTGTCGAGAAGGTAGTCAACTCGTCTTTGAAAATCCGTCGATGCAAATAGTTCAGCTTCATTTACGTGAAATTGGCTTGGTTGCATCGTTTTAGATTTCCCGTGACCCAGAGCGAAAATGGATTTGCCGGCATATCGTTCAAAGATGCCGGATAATCCAGGAGGCGCGCAATTTTTGGTTAATAACAGGGGCTCTGGTTGAGGACCTCCAATATCAAATTGATCGCCAATCAGCGGAATAAATCGTGATCCTCCAGCGCATAGCTTGCAGTCGTCTGGTGGTTCGCTGCGGACGTCCTCTATGTCGAATCCATCTGGATTTTCGTCCTTGTCCCTTTCCAAATTGCAAACGGTGCGAGCCTTTTCTGCTGCTGTTCCGAGATAGACCACGTGGAAGATCTGTTCATTTGAAAACAGATGCTTATCTCGAAGAAGATTCGCGAGACTACCGCTGGAAGAGGCAGAAATGATCACCACGGAGTCTGCAATTCGTTCGAATGGATAGGTCTCTACACCTGGATATGATTTAAAGTTATCAGCGAGTAAAGGCTGTCGTCCAGGATCGAAATATCCAATTTGCTCGTTTATTGCTCCAACTAAACCGTAAAGTGCAGGCGTGTCAATGTACGCGATCGTTGCGTCCTCTGGAACCAACCGCAGAGAGCCAAATGCAATGAATGCAATTTCTGCGCCACGAACCAAAATATTTGAAATGCGCATGAATCTCTCGGTATGACGACCGGAGGGGTTTTGAAAGTGATAATTCGCACTAGACTCGCGAAATCCGTCACGTTGCTTGAAAATATCTGTTATCGCTCTTCGAGCTATTACATCCAGGCTGATAGACGGCGTTCGACCTTGGTCTGCAACGTCTACGCATTGCTTTTGACTTCCCGTCTGATCATAGCTAATTAAAAATATCGCCGCTTCACGGAGTCGGGCTTTCATGCCTTGGAGCGTTGAAGATTCTTTCAATAACTTAAGTGCTTTCGTGTGCAACGGATCCGGTACCAAAATTAGGACCTCATCAGGAACTAAATTGTTGTGCGTTTCCGTTTCAATAACTTCTGCAAGACCAGTTTCATCAAACTCACGAGTTGCCATAAATGTGAGTAAGACGTCCTTCTTGACTCTACCAGTTGTGCTGTGACATCGAAATGAGAAGACTGACTTCATTTTTGCCTCCTGAGCGGAAGGAACAGAGTCAGCAATGATCCAGCAACTTCTGCAAGCTCGACTGAATCGTTGAGATGCCAGCTGTTTAGGAGCAGTTTTTCTTCAGTCATAGTGCTGTTTGCAAAATCAAAATAGAGAGAGAGTCGACCAGTTCGAAGGCGGATAAAACCGCCCATGCTTCGAAGAAGACTAATCACATGGGGAAGTCCTTGGCCGTATCCTAGATGCAACTTTCTGCTTCCTATCGCAAAACAGTCGCAAACGGCCGCTAATTCTTCTTCAATAGACATCTTGGATATGGGCTTTCCAAGCCATGTTTGAGCAAAGCCAGGACCACAGTCAAATATCGAAAGTTCCATGAGGTTGATGTGATGTTGTCCATCTTCCGGTGACTGTTTCGACAAAAATTTCAATAGTGGATCGAAGTCACCTGCCAACGTTGTGATCATTTCAGGTTTAATAACACGATGAATCGCCTGAATTCCTCTGACTGAACGCTTGAGTTCGTTTCCGTTTAAATCAAAAAGCGCGTGATCTTCCGTATTCCTGAAGGTCTCATAAAGCATTCCGCCAACAGCTTCTGATTCTTGATTTGACCAGCCTCGACCGAGCCTTTCACCTACAGTTACGTCAAGCAGTTTTTTTGCTATCGATTTAAAATCGGCTCTTCCTCTTAGTTCACGTCCGCCATCTGCTGTTGATTTGTATAAGACAATTGGGCTGGATCGATTTAAATGATCAACACAAACAAGTTCCATTTGTGCACCACGAGAAGCATCTCTTGGATTAGGTCCATGAATGGTGTCAAGTCTGTCGAGCGCTGCACGTCTAAGTACTTCAGTTACATTCGAGGCGCTCTTGTCGACGGCCGTTTCACAACAAAGGGCGGCGACCAATCCATAAAGGCGTCTGGTTAATCGCTCAATTTGAGTGTTGTCGTCTGAATTCTCAAGCCAGGTTCCTAGGACCGGGGATGGTTGCTGTTGTGCCCATGTGCTTATCAGTTGAACGCAGCTTGCTTCTCCGCCTGCCGCCATGTACTCGGCTTGCGTTGGAATTAAGAGTTGGATTACCTCGGAGGATTTCGATATTTTTTCGAGTAACTGCTCGCACGCTATAACGGTAACTCGTTTGCTGAGGCGTTGTGTCTCCACAATAGCGAACTCCTTCAAGATGGCTTACTAGTGTTTCCTCCTCCTAAGCACACCTAAGAAGGTCGACTAGCTTGAGGAATTGTCTTAAGGCTACATGCAAACTAGTTTCACCATCGAGAAGTTTCATGTAGGTGAACATTGCCTGCATCTTTGCGACAAAGCCGGGACGCCAAAGAGAATAATAAGCCGCAACTAATTCTAATACAGTTATGCTTGGCGCGCCTCTTGGCAGCCTCGTCCGTAAAATAGATTCCCTTTTAAATTCGGGTTTTACGTAGTCCTGATGTTTGTTTCGCTTCGCGTCTTCAAAATTGTCGTTTGCCTCTTTCAGTCGGTCTCGGTTGTCGCGTAGATCGATCCATCGGGCAAGTTCGTTTGCGATTGATGCGCCTTGCATGAAGAGCCCAGCAGATTTCCATATCGATTTGTATTTGGAGATGTTTCTGCTGCGTCCTTACCTGCAAATTGTTCTTTCGATGCTTGGAGCTGTCTATCCGTTACTCCAGCCCATCTCTATATCGGCGTTTTCGATCCATCCTCTGAATTTCTGATACTGCACTGTATTTGGCTACGTAAATGCCGAAGCGTTTGATCTCTTGGCAACCGTTCGGCAATATAATAATCAATTCGTCATTCGCTTTTAAGCAGATTTATGCCCAGTGAACCGCCCGGCAGCTCTAAAGACTTGCAATCCAGTAACTTCTGGATTTTGGCCGCGTATGCGCCGGATCTGGCGAAGCTGGGGATGCGCGCAGAGCAGTACTTCAGCGATCCAAATACCTGTCTTCTGAAAATTCGCCAGTTTGCGGAGCTTTTAGCTCAGACTGTAGCCGCCCATGTCGGCATGTATACAAGTGGCAGTGAGCCTCAAATTGACCTTCTGCGCCGTTTGAAGACATCAGGAAGTATCGCCGACGATGTTGCTGACACGTTCCACTCCATTCGCAAAATTGGCAATCAAGCCAATCATAATCTAAAGGGCACAGAAGCTGACGCACTAACGGCACTTAAATTGGCACATAAACTTGGTGCGTGGTATCACCGAGCTACACGTGATCCGAAGTACGTTAGCGGTCCCTTCATACCTCCTGAAACGCCAGCGGATGCAAGTGTAGCTATTGCGCAAGAACTTGCACGCTTGAAAGCCGCGCTGGATCAAGAAATGAAGCAAGCTGCTCAGACGAAACAAGAAAAAGAAGCCTGGGAAAAGCTGGCACGAGAGCATGAAAAAACGAACGCTGAGATTAATGCGCAGCTTGAAGCACTGCAAATGCAGGCGCAGTCTCACCCGGAAGAGGTGGCGAAAGCAAGCGAGCAATTGTCGCAGGCACCACCAACTAAGTGGTGGGATATGGACGAGGCTGCTGCACGCACACTCATTGACCAGCAGCTGCGAGATGCGGGATGGGAAGCCGATACCGTAACGCTTCGGTATGCGCTTGGTACTCGTCCACAGAAAGGACGGAATTTGGCTATTGCTGAATGGCCCACTGAGACTGGGCGAGCGGACTACGTTCTCTTCGTTGGACTGACTCCGGTCGCGACAGTTGAAGCTAAGAAAGGCATGAAGAATGTTGCCGAAGATATAAAGCAAGCAAAACGCTACAGCGGTGAGTTCAAGTTCACGTCAGACATGCAAATTCCCGAAGGCTCACCATGGGCTGATGGGCGCTTTCGAATTCCATTTGGATTTTCCACGAATGGCCGCAAATACCTAAAGCAGCATGAAACAGAAAGCGGTTTGTGGTTTGTGGACATGCGCCGTGCAACTAATCATGCGCGCGCAATCGGTTCCTGGTATAGCCCACAAGGTTTGCAAGATCTACTTCGTCGGGATCGTGAAGAAGCAGAGAATAACCTGAAAGAAGAGAAGTTTGACTACGGCTTCGCCTTGCGTGACTATCAACAGAGCGCAGTGTTATCCGTCGAGAACGCCTTGATTGGCGGCAAACGCATTTGTTTGCTTGCAATGGCGACTGGTACAGGAAAAACCAAGACTGCCATTGCACTCATGTATCGCTTGCTTAAATCGAAGATGTTCAGGCGCGTTTTGTTTGTGGTTGATAGAGCCGCACTGGGAGAGCAAGCGGCGCGAGATTTTGACTCTACACGCATGGAGAACTTGCAAAACTTTTCAGACATATTTGGCGTTAAAGAAATTGACGAGAAGAAAGCGGACAAAGATACAAGCGTTCATATCGCGACAATTCAAGGTCTGATCAAGCGTGTGTTCTATTCGGATTCACCGCCGCCCGCCGACGAATATGATTGCATCATTGTTGACGAGTGCCATCGAGGGTATTTACTTGACCGCGACCTTTCCGGTACGGAGCTTTATTTCCGCAATCAAGATGACTACATCTCGAATTACCGGCGTGTCATTGAATATTTTGATTCGGTGAAAGTTGGATTGACGGCGACGCCAGCGCTGCATACAGTTCAGATTTTCGGCGAGCCGGTGTTCTCATATACGTATCGTGAAGCGGTGTTGGACGAGATGCTTATAGATCACGAGCCACCGATCACTATCAAAACTGAGCTTTCTGAAAATGGAATCAAGTGGAAAGCTGGTGAAAAGGTCAAGTTGCTGAAGAAAGGCGAAAACAAGCTTGAGCACTTCACCGCCGAAGATGATATTGCCCTTGAAGTCGAGGATTTCAACCGCAAAGTAATTACCAAGAATTTCAATCGTGTTGTTTGCAAAGAATTGGCTCGGCAGATTGATGTGCCGTCAAAGGAGAAGACGCTTATTTTTTGCGCGACCGATGAGCATTCCGATCTCGTCGTGACAATTTTGAAGGATGAATTGCAAAAGCGGTATGGTGAAGTGGATGACGATGCTGTCGTCAAAATCACAGGTAAGGCTCATGATCCGCTGAAACTTATTCGCCAGTTCAAAAACGAGTCCCTGCCACAGATTGTCGTCACTGTAGACCTTTTGACTACAGGGATTGACGTGCCACCAATTACCAATCTGGTTTTCATTCGCACTGTAACCAGCCGTATCCTTTACGAACAGATGCTGGGTAGAGCCACGCGCAGATGCCCGGAAATTGGCAAGGAAGTATTTCGAATTTACGATGCTGTAGGTATTTACAAGGCGCTGCAAGATGTGACCGACATGAAGCCGGTTGTGGTGAATCCCAAGATGAGCTTTACCGAATTGGCTCGGGAGTTGCAGACTGTTAAAGATCCAGTTCATTTGGAGCTGGCGCGCGATCAGTTTGTTGCGAAAATTATTCGCAAGAAGCGCTACCTGGATGAAACGCAGGTCGCCGCGTTTGTAGATGCTACGGGACAGGACGTAGATGACTTTATTCAAGAGTTGCGACACTTGCCGATGGAACAGCTAAATCAGTGGTTTTGCAACCATGCAAGTATTGCTGAAATCCTGGACAGCGCTTATCCCCAAGATCGTGCACGAGCCCTACTTGTTTCCGAACATTCAGACTCGCTGGTTTCCGTAACACGAGGCTATGGCAAGAATCTGAAGCCGGAAGATTATCTTGACGAATTTACTAAGTTCATCAAGACCAAGGGGAACACGCTACCGGCTATGAAAGCCGTTTTGCAGCGGCCTCGTGATTTAACTAGAAAAGATCTGAAGGCATTGGCATTGGCACTAAGCACGAGAGGTTTTGATGAAAAAACTCTCCAAAGCGCCTGGGCCGAAAAGACGAATAAGGAGATTGCAGCAGGTATCATTGGGTACATTCGTCAAGCAGCGCTGGGCGATCCGCTTGTTCCATGGGGT
>CAZRMH010000195.1:0-14781 GCA_964600935.1 uncultured Candidatus Obscuribacterales bacterium | reverse complement strand
GATACGATTTTTTCTCCATAGCACGCTCACGGTGAAGTCCTGCACAAGTCTTGCAAAACGTGCAAGCTCGTCGAGGAAAATGCGCACGGGTTCCTGGACCCCATGCGCCCCTCGCTTTCAAAGAAACCAGCCGTCTGGCAAATTAGCCAGTTTCTTTACGTCTTACGGATTTATCGATCTTGAGCGTCGTGTTTCTGGTTGTAGATGTTTTGGCTCATCTGATCCTGATAGAAGTCGAGTTTCTTGCGTTCTTTTAGTGTTAAGCCATCCTGACGCATCTGGGCTTCTTTAGCGGCAAACTTATCAGCTTGATTATCGAGTCTGCTCGCTTCACGCCTCGTCAACTCACCGCTCTGGATGCCCTGGTAGATGCGATTTTGTTGATTTTGTTGGGTGTGATTTACATCGAAAAGCTGATTATTAGGATTGTTTGCTGTGTTAAAGCGAGTCTGCGGATCGTGTTTTTGATTGTAGATCGACCTGCTCATTTGATTCTGGTCATGCTGCAAACGAAGACGTTCTGATGCACTGAGACCATTCCCGCTGGCTCGAAAACGTGCTTCTTTATTCTCAAACTTGTTCTCGTGTCGGTTTAATCGCATGGCTTCTCGTCGGTTAAGAGAGCCGTTCTGGCGACCGTTTTGTATTCGATTTTCCTGTCGATTTTGTCGATTGTTGACTCCATACTTCCAGGCATGCGCAGGCTCGACATCGGCGGTGACGGCGGCAGCTATGAGCGCCAATGACAAAGTGGTGAGCATTTTGAGGTTCATAAAAAACTCCTTTCCTGATTCCTAAAATTGGCTTCTATTAGTTACGACGAAATTCCAGATCAAAAAGTTCAATTCGCAAAAATGAATTAAGGTTCATCTCGGCTCGGGTTTTTCTGCCGAAAGTACCTATTTATGGAGTTTGCAATCTGCGTTCTGTTTCGATTCGAACTTGCGGCCACTTCGATTTCTGGCACTGTCCTCTCTTCTCCACGCCGAACCTGGGAGGTGCCAGAAAGTTCTGATCGGAAAATCACTTCTTAATCAACGGTGAAATCACTTCACTAATTTAGCTGCGAAATCGCTTCTCTTGCCGATCTAGCCATGTCCGCTCTGCCTTGAGAATCCAGCTTTTTAGCGGTTTCCGACAGGAGTTCTTTTAAATTGTTTAGTTCGATAACTCTTTTAGGCGCTTCTTTGGGTAGAAATTTTTCGAATTCGGCGATGCCTTCGTTGCTTCTCGACAGAGCGCAAAGTAGCAAGCCCTTAGCAAGACTGGCTCTTATATTGCTGTCCGGTCCTGTCCGAGCCGCTTTGTCGTAGGTCGCAAGAGCTTCTTCGAAACGATCGACCATCTCCAGGCAGCTTCCTCGGACGAACAATCCTTCAATGCTTTTCGGTTCCAATTTCAAGTAGTCATCAATGGATTCAAGCGCTTCTGAATACTTTTCCATGTTGTTCAACACAGAACCCTTTACAAAAATCGTGAATGGATAAGCTTTAGTGGTATCAGACTTGATGGCACGATCAGCGGCGTCGAGCGCTTTCTCGTTTTCGCCGATTTCAGCGTAGCAAGCGGCTGCGATACCCAATGATTGAGGGCTGTCTGGTTCCAGCTTGATCGCTTTTTCTGCGCTGACGAGCGCCTCTTCTTTTCGACCGATGCTGAGCAAGCACGTGGATTTTGCAATTAGTAAACGTGGATCTTCTTTCTTGGCGAGCGCCTGATCGTACAACAGCAATGCTTCGTTGTACTTCTTCTCTTTCATCAATTGATCGGCTTTCTCTTGCGGTGGTGCCATTTTACTTTTCAGAATCCACGCCACCACAAGCACTCCAATCAGGGGATACTGATTCGCTCGAATGACCTTGATTCCTTCGATCGCGTTCTCTATGTCGACACCGACAATCGCTGCGGAAAGCTGCGCAACGAAGCTCATTGTGAAAGAGAATGCATCGACGTAAAAGAAAAGACCCATTAGTAGAAGAAAGCAAATATTTGCGTATTCTCGGGCCTTCTGCACAACAATGCGCGGCAGCCATGGTTCTAGAATTCCGAATCCATCCAGTGGTGGCAGGGGCAATAGGTTGAGATAGAAAACGTAAATCTCTAGGTATATAAGCGTGTTTGTAGCAGTTTGCAGTACGGCATAGATGTGCGCATCGTTAATGCTGCTTTTTAGCGATGGTAATACGAGTACGTTGAAAATGATTAGAGCGATCGTGAAGAGCATCGTGAACAGCGGTCCGGCAAAGCTCACTAAGGACAGCACCAAACGGTTTTTGATCTTAGTATGATTAATTGCTACGGCTGCGCCTGGCAATGGAATGCCGCCAAGCATCAGCGCCAACACAGGAATCACCAGAGTGGTGGCAGAGTTGAAATAAACCATCGGGTTTAAGGTCAAATAGCCTTTGTCCTTAACTGATTTGTCGCCACCCCAGTATGCGACGATGGCATGGCCGAACTCGTGAAAACAAGTTGATAAAACCCATGTGGCGATAATCAGTATTGCGAGATCCATGTAAGTTTATTCGCTGATACACAATCTCACGACGGCATCAACGACCTGATCGATCGTCATGTTGTCCGTGATGATTGCTATTGCGTCGTCGGCTTGTTTCAACGGCGAATCAGCGCGCGTGGAATCTCGGTTGTCTCGGTCGGCAATAGCTGCCACGAGTTTATCGTAATCCGGATTCTCACCTAATCCCTCTAGATCTTTCATTCGGCGACGAGCCCGAACCTCAACCGATGCTGTCAGATAGATTTTGATGTCGGCATCAGGCAGCACAACGGTGCCAATATCTCTTCCGTCGAGAACAACACCGCCTTGCTTGGCGAGTTCCTTTTGTTGTGCCACCATAACTTTTCTCAGCGGCGAATGTGTTGAAACAGGACTGACCAAATCGCTAATCTCATTGGAGCGAATCGCCTGCGTGATCTCGGTTTCATTGACGAACACACGCACTCGATTGCTTGTACTGTTGTCGCCGGGTTCCAGCTTGATCACCGCTTCACCTGCGCATTTTGCGATTGCTTCGCCGTCAGTGACCGCAATTTTGTTTTGGACAGCGAGCCAGGTTGCTGCGCGATACATCGCGCCAGTGTCGATATAGAGTAGTCCTAAGCGCTGGGCAACCAGTTGTGCGACTGTAGATTTGCCGGCGCCTGCCGGTCCGTCGATCGCGATTTTCAAAGTCTTCACTGCGCTCATATCGATACCATCAGTGCGTTTTGCTGTTTCCATGATCATAAGGTTGCCTCGCTGTGACAAACAAAAACGGTAGACGCACCATCGGTACGCCCACCGTTTTGGCTGTCTATATTATGGACTATCGTACTTGATTTCTAGTCAAGAAAGACTCAAGCCAATTAAAAAACGAAATAGGTTTTGGAACATCTTCAGCCGCAGCCGATTGCGCTTCTGCTAGAGATTTCCCCGATTCCATGCCCCGAATTATGTCAAGAACCTCATAATCAGCCGGGAATCGTCCCAATGCTTTTTTCGAAAAAATCAACGTTCCATTGTCTTCGACCTCGAACACTCCACCCGATGACTTGATTAAGTCGCTCGATTCGTCGAGTTTCGATTCCAGTTCAGCAGCCAACCTGACCGCTACGTTTTTGTAACCTCAAGCTCCACAATATGTGATTGTGAATCTTTTTCCTTTGCTTCCCATAAAAATCTCCTTTGATTTCGGAGCACTTCAATAAAGTAGCATGCCGAAGCCAATCTTCACTGAGTTCTGTTAGGAAATCGTTTCGATTGAAACGGAATTCGTTCCAACGATTGCTGATTATTCTACGTCTAGCGATTTGACGATAAATTGGTGAAACTGATGAACACCGGATTCCCACCGTTTTGAGTAACGACCGCGGTCGTACAATCGGGAGCGAACTCCTCGTTGCACTGCTTCGACTACGACCTCATCTTCTTGTTCTGTCTGATCGATGTCGTCAGGCGAGTATTGCGCCATTCGCGATTCATCCCAGATGTATGTGAGGAAGCGAATTTGAGTTTTATCCACTGCTTGAGGAAGAACGAGGTTGATCGACAATCCCCATGGATAGAAGTTCCACATCATGTTGGGGAACAAGAAGTAATAATATGCGGCAATGTGTTTTCCGTATTCCGGGGAATCCTTCGGCAAAACGAAAGCGTCTTCTGCCTTGTTGGCGCCACCGATTTGCAGGCTCGCGAATGGAAGCAATTCCGTCGTATAGTTTTTCGCATCGATAATTTCAGACAGACCGGGATGGACAAACGGTAGATGCAAGCCCTCCAGATAGTTGTCGCAATACAGAGCCCAGTTGGCGTTCACAAAATAGTCGCGAGAGTGTTCTGCCGAGAAATATGCTTTATCGAGAGGCAAAAACGCAGTTCGTTTTTTCATGTCGCCAATCAAATCGTCGAATGAAAAGGCAGGCGCCAACGACGCGAAGATGAATTTGCCGAATGTCTCGAGTGGTACGGAGGGCAGATTGTCTGATGGTTGGGGGAAATTGCAAACGTCTTCAAACCCAGGCGCTGTGACGAATTGTCCGTCTAGTGAGAAGCGTCTGCCATGATACCGACAACGAATTTGTTTGAGCTCGCAGGCTGAGTCAATTAGCATCGCGCCTCGGTGCGTGCAGACATTCGACAGGCAATGCAGTTTATTCTCCTCATCGCGAGTCAGCATCAGAGGCTCGTTCAGTCCGCCCTCACCGCACATCCAATTAAAAACTTGACCAGGTTTCTGAACATTGTCGGTATCGGTCGCGAACTGCCAGCTTCGAGCAAAGATGCGCTCCAGTGCCAACTTGTATAGCTCGGGATCGTTGTAATAGCGCGATGGAATAGTCGCGGCAGTTTCCACTTCGTCTTCAATCAAGTCTTTGGAAAGGCGCGGTTTGAGCGTCATGTTTGTTCCTCCAGGCGCTTCGAGATGAGTAGATCCCAACCGGAAATAGTATCAGAAGCCGACTTGTCAGAATACTGTGATGTCGCACACAACGATTGAAAACATGACGCGGCGGCGTCGAAACCCTTATGAACAGGTCGCTTTAAGGCGTTTTACGGAATAGTCTCTTCCACCAGGGCAGTGCCAAAAACTCTTGATATTGTTTTCGGTGTTCCTGCATTGTGCGTGTTACTTCCAGAAGCTCTTCTTTGAGGGCGTTGGTTTGAGACGACTTCATCTCGAGGAGTCGCATGGAGCCTTGCATCTCTGCCATTGCTCGTAAATCTTCCAGGTGCATGCGGCGTTCTTCGCTCAATTCTTTGCGGGCCTCGGCCAGTTCGCGCAGCAAAAGTTCAACATCATCAGAGCGATCTATGACAATGGTCGGGTATTCCATAGTTGATTCGATCGCATAATCAGCAGCTTTTGCTAATTCGGTTTTGGCGCGCTTTCCGGCTGTATGCAACAAGTCGTTGAATGAAAAACCGAAAAGACTGTCGTTATCGAGCAAGCCGGTGGGCTCTTCATTGCGAGCTACTGCGCGGCTCGTTGTGGTCGGATTCGCGGTCTTCTCGATCGTTTTACGTGTCATCTCTTCAGTCCTCGGGGTTCCGGTCTTCGAGTGTCTCACTCTAAAATTCGGCGGCGGAATGATGCGCCATTCGTCCTGTCCATCGATTTTCATGCGGCGCGCTTTCCAGCCTTCCGGCAGGCGATTTCCCCATTTACCGGAAATCCCTCTTTCGATTGCTCGAATCGACTTGCCTAAGATTGTAGCGGCCTCGTCGATCGTCAGTGCCGGTCGGGGGACGTCGTAGACTAGAGTAGGTCCCTGTTCCCAGTCGTCACCGTATTCGGTATCGGCTAACTCTGTGTCGATCGGTTCGTGTTCGACAGAAATATCTTCATCGTTTAGCTGCGTTGACGGGTCGTTAGAATCGGTTTTGTGTTTTTCTTGTTTTGACGTGGTATCAGATTTAGTGTCAAGGGTTTTTGCAGTCGCCTCGAGCTGCGGTTCGTGAATCTTTGATTCCTCTGTTTTCGGGTCAGGCGCGAATGACACTGTTTGCTCCATCTCGATTGCGGTTTCAATCTCGGATTTGGATGGAACAGCGGTTACTACATTCGTGTCTGCTTGTAAGTCTTTCATTATCTATTCGCTCGAACTTTTGACGATCTCTCAAACATATTATTGATATGCATGCTCCTGTTTGACAAATTATTTGAATGATAGACTTTACTGACATCCAGGCAAGATGCCCGAGACACTGATGTTTCCAGCAAACTAACTGGACCCATTTGATATAAATGTTAAGTAGCGCTCAAAAAACGCCAAAAGAAAAGAGGGCAACGCTGGCGCCGCCCTCCCAATTCTATTTGCGTCAGAACTATTTGCTCAGGCGCTTTTCGACTGCATCCCAATCGACGTTTGCCATGAAGGCTTCAACGTACTTCGGACGCTCTGCTGGTTTGTAATCTCTAAACCAGGCATGTTCCCACACGTCCATCACGAGTAGTGGAACGAATCCAGCAACGTTGCCTTCTTCGTGCATGCTGATCCAGTGATTGGAGAGCGTGTTTTGTTCAGGATCGAGATACAAAATTACCCAGCCAACGCCTCTGGCAGCGCCGAGTTTTTGGAAATCGTTTTTCCAAACATCAATGCTGGAGTAGGTTTCGGTAATCAATTTGGCGAGGTTGCTCGTTTCTTTGAGTTCGGAACCGCCGGCTTTCAGGTTGCCGAAGTAGTATTCGTGCAACTTCATGCCGTTGTATTCGAAGCCGTAACGACGCTTCAGTTCTACGTACTCAGGGGTACCGGCTTTGCCTGCTTCTGTCAGCTCAATCACCTTCTCGTTGAGAGTGTTGGTGTTGGTGACATAGCCGTTGTACAAAGCGAAGTGGATTTCTAGAGTTTCGTCGGATATGCCGGCGAGACCTTTCAAATGCGAAAAGTCTTTGGCGACATATTTCTTGAACGCAATCTTGTTTTGTACTGTCATTGTCATCTCCTATGCAACACAGTAAATGGCAGGCTCTGCGCAGCTCGCCACTCGTGTTGAGAGATTATTTTTAGCACGAATAGCTTCTCAAGAAGCTGATTTACACATTAAACGCTAAGGATTGAAACCGACGAAAGGACTGCGCAAATCAACGTTCAATCTGATGCAATATCGGCTTTTGATCTGATCAGGGCATCAGGTCGGCGAGACGTTTCTTGCCGCCGCCGCCCTTTTTCTTTTTGCCATCTTCATCAGTTTCATCTTCAGCTTCTTCCTCTAATGGTGCGGGTTCTGCTGCTGCAGATGCCGCAGGAGGCTCGTCAAAAGCTTCCGGAACCGGAGCGGATAAAAGCATGTTGTTGATGCTGATAATCGGCACGTCCGTGGTGGCTGTGCCGCTTTGATCGTTAGTCACCGGGGCATGTTCTCCGCTCACTCCGGCGTCTTGAACCGGCGGATGTTCGCCGCTCTGTCCTTGAGCCTGGTATTGGCCGCTCGCCGTCGGGTCGATGGCTTGATACTGACCGCTTGTCGCTGCCTGGTTTGGTTGTACTGCCTGGTATTGACCGCTTATCGTTGACTGATTGGCCGGCACGGCCTGGTGTTGGCCGCTCGCCGTAACCTGATTTGGTGGTACAGCCTGGTATTGACCGCTCGCGGCCGAATCCAGTGATTGGAATTGCCCCGTGGATAATGAGTCCACAGATGTATTTGGTGCGCTCGCTGCGTGAACTGGCGCGCTGCCTGTGGCCTGACTCAAGACGTTCATTAGTGCTGACGGTGGAATTGTCTCTTGCATGTTGGTGGCCTGACCCTGATCCAGAGCCATTCCCCATCCTAGGCTCTTGAAGGCCTGTTCGACTGAGCACTTTCTGTTCTGGCATAAACCCATTGCCAAAATTGCTTGTTCGGCCTTGAGAATGCCACGCGCGATCATTTCGTTTAAACGAGCGGCAGCGCCAAGCGACGTTTGATCGATCGAGCCGGTTAGAAGCAGCATTCTGCCCATCAATTCGGTGTCGCGCGATCCTAATTTCAATGCCTCTTCGATGTCTTTTGCGGTAATCAAACCGGCGAGCTGCAGGAATTGATATAGAGGCAAAGCATTGGCCGAAGCGGATTTCTGTGGTTCCAGTTTTTGCATCGCTTCTTCCAGCGTCAAACCTTGACCGCTGACTGACGCTAAGACCTGGCCGCATTGTTCTTTCTTGAGTGTGCCTGCAGTAACTAGCTTTTGCACTGACAAAGCTTTCTCGAGCAATTGCTCTGAGATCATTTTGTGCTCGACAAGTACTTGGCCGATTGGCTTGCTCTCTGTTAATCCGAGTTCAACCGCTTGCATGAGATTGTCCTGGTCCAGCAGTCCGGCCAAAACAAATAATTCGCCGAGGCGCACTGTGTCCTGGATTGGCATTTGTAGAACGCCGCTGAGCGATTGTTCGATTGAGATCTGCCTGTCTCGACAGGCGCGCAAGCCTTGAATAGCCAGGTCTCTTTGAATTTTGTTGTCGCGGATCAGAATCTGTGCGTTGAGCGCGGCGGCGAGCAATTGTTCCGACATGAATCCCATGGCGACCAGCACTCGACCCAGTGGTAGGCCGCTCATTTGGCACTGGTTGAGTCCCTGTTCCAGTTGCTCTTGAGAAATCAGTCCAGCTTCGGTAAGCAGCCCGCCGAGCTTATTGGTGGCAGCATTGGTTTTGTCTTTCCAGCCTTGTTTACCAAGTGCGTCGTCGAGAGAGATGTTTTCTTTGGCGCAGACTTGCAGTGCCGACATCGCGGATTCCAGGTCTATGACGCCGTCCTTGAGTAATGATTGTGCTTGCACAGCAGCTTGTAGGCTGGGTTCTGTTATGAATTCGGCCATGATCAGTACGCGACCGACCGGAAGTGACTGCTGTTTAGCTATCAGCATTCCTTCGCGAAGATCTTCCGGCCTCAAAAGTCCTGCTCGGGTAAGCAAGTCTCCCAGTCGAATTTGCTCAGTCATGGACTCCCCGCACTACTATTAATTGGTTTTCATTCGCCAAGTCATATGTTACCCCATTTGCATCTTGTTGATAACGTGAGCGGAATTTCTGTTTGACGTCCTGGTGAAAGGTAGTTTGTGTGCAGGTTGGCGGTGTTTTATGCGGAGCCGTGTAAGATCAAAAATAGTTGTCGAGTAGGACAAATTTTTGCTCTGTAATAAGGGCGTGATAATTGCCGCGTTGCTAAACATCCTGCTAGAGTCGATGTTTTTGATACTGGTACCGAATATGGTGTCAAAAGAAAAGGGCCGGGCGAGATGCCCGGCCGCTTTAGTATTTCCACTGTGTTCCGCCCCGTAGGTGCGGTAACTAGCCCGTAATATGGGTTTATCTTAGTGTGGTTTCAATTGTTGGTTTGTCGAGGACATTCCTCCGGAATAACGGAACCAACAAGGTATTAATACCGCAGTTATCGGACTCCTAAACCTAACAATCGCAACGTTTTTCGAGATTGTTAGCCGCAATACAAATTGTTGATATGATTGTTGCGCAAACAACATATTTCTAGCAGATTTTGCGTCGCACTCGGGATGTCTCGAGTGATTTTCAACTTTGCTTTTCAAAACGCTCCTGCCATCCTCAAGTTTTTTGAGGAAACATCTTAAGAAAGGGCTATGGCAAATGTCGCGAAAGCGATAACTAGTCGGGCTTTTCGAGCAATTGAGGGGAGTCTTACGTATGTACACGTCTCTTGGCAGGTGTTATAAAAACGGCAGGTATCAGCAAAACGGCGATTGTTGATCGAAAGCGGCGGTGACGAATGGACCAGGTTCTTCTATCTTTGAAAAAACGTATTCTTGTGCCTGCCGTTATCCTGGTGGGCTTATGCGCCTGGCTGATTCTTTGCCACGCGCATTACAAGAGCTACTGGTTCGGAACCATATATCGTGTCCAGACCACTGACTTTAATCTTTTGCATCATGTCCTGCCGCAGACGCTCTCACAGATGGTGATTGCGGGCAGAAGCGATTTGATTCAAGAAACGCTCGATAGCAGTTTCGGCCTCTTTGGACTGGTGATCACCGATCCGACGGGTAAGGATATCCTCTGGAAGACAGGTAAGGTCTATCATCGCGAGTCCTGGCATCACAAAGCGACTCCCGATTTGCTCAGTCGTGAAGTCGAGCCATATGATTTGCTCACTAATCCTGTAGAACTCGAGCCGGTCTACGCGCACGCGACTCCGCGATCGATGAAGGCGAAACAGCTTCGTAAGCCTAAAGGCGAGATTCTTGGACGTTTGTATTATTTGCGTGCTGACCCGCCGCCGTTCTGGACCGATATGAAGAGCTTCGTCGCAGGCGGCTTCTGGGAGGTTTCTGGAGCGAAGCGCGGCTATCTCTACGTCACCATCAGCGTGGTCGCATTCAGTCTGGTAATTCTCTTGATCTTCTGGCTCAGGCGCCGCAGTATCGAACTCAAGCAGAACGAACTCGAGCATGCCGAGCGTGAACTCGAGATTCGCAAAAAAGCACTCGAACATCTTTCCAACGAACTGGCTTCGCAAAAGGCGCGTAAAGCCTGGCTCGAAAAAGAAGCGGATCAAGCATATCGGCGGGCTGTCGGGCTCAAGAAGTCGCTTGAAAAGCTGCGCGACTCCATTCTAGGTTTGCCTGCTCAAGAAGGCGATTCTTCGAGAAATCGCAACGAACCGCTTCGGGTGCGCCCTCCGACCAATCCGTCAAGTTCGATTCTGGATGAAATCGAGTCTCTCCTGCCGGCGTTGAATGAGAATGCCAAGGTCCTAAGGCATCAAGCCGGTGTCCTTCACGACTACTGCTCCACTCTCGAGGGGCGTCAGCAAGAGATGCAACGCATAGTCGATCATGCCTACAGCCAGACTATGACCGGCGCCAACATGGCCCCGACGGCACCCTCTCAGCAGCAGCCAGCAGGTCAATCCGAGTGGATGGACATGCGACCTCGATAAGTCCTTGTTTTTAATCTTTGCTGGTTCGATTCAAATTTGCTCGTCCCGGCTATTGGCGTATCCTTTGATTTGCCAATCAGTCTGCCTGTGCCGGTTGAGATGGTTTTTAATCGATAAATTCACTATCCATGATCGCCAGTTGCTGCCCGGTCGTGCTAAGCTAAGCTACTGGGAAGATGTATGTGCCCCGTTGACCAGCCCGTCGATTGTGACGGTCATTGGTGTTGTTTTATCGGGCGTGCGCATTTTGATGAAGTCCTGTCTCGCCCAAGGATCGATAGCAGTCCATAAATGAAGCCTGTTTCGAGTAACAAGAAAATTCTTTCGCTTTCCTCTGTGCAGGATGCAAGCAGTGAGCCGGTCTACAGGCGCGGCGTGCAGTATTATCGGCGTAAGAAAGTTCTCAAGTATGAAGAAACCGAAGACGGCGGTTCGATCGTCGCTCTGGTGATCGGCTCGGAGCCTCAACCTTATCGGGTCGAGGTCACGATCGATGACGATCACGGTTTCAAAGCTACTTGCTCATGCCCGTATTTCGAAGAAGTTTGCAAGCACTCAGTTGCCGTTCTTTTAACTAACATCGCCCGAACTCAGCCTGGGGTGAGATTCGATCTGCAGGATGGCGATCGACGCAGCGGTCCTCAGGAAAAAGTTCCAAAAGCAAAAGATTTTTTGGATGACCCTGGGGTTGAAGGCGTCGTTGCCGATGCCAAAGATTTTGAAATCGGTATTTTGGTTTTAGAAAAACCACTTGCCTTGATTCTGGGTGTGTTGCCGGACGAGGTCAAAGGCAAGGTCAATATTCTCAAGGTTCCGCCTCAGATAGTCGATATGATGGAGCCGGATTCGAGAGTTTGGAAACTGACTAAGTATCTCACCTCGCTCCCGCAGACTACTAAAGGGACCGCCGGTGGGCACCGCATTCCACGTTTTGATGAAGGTACGGTAATCGGGCACTTGAGCCTCTGTGCCAAAGTGATTAACGCAACCGAAGAACATGAAGAGATTACATTTTCGAAAACGCCCCTGACACCGCGGGCAGTGCTGTCTGAAACAGAGAATGGCGAGTTGTGTTTCAAACTCGAAGGTCTTGACGAGAACGAAAACTTGATTGAAAACCCGGTCTTCTTCATGGGACCGCAGAGCTGGATTTTGGCGAAAAATGTTTTCTACCCGATCGAACTGGGCGCGCTGCATAAACTATTCCAATACTTCGATAGCTACGGCGAAATGACTATCAAGCTGGAGCTGGTTCCGAAGTTCCTCAGCGAATTGCCTGTGCTTCGTAAACGCATGGCAGTTCGACTGGATGAAACATCTGCACCTTTTCCAATCGCGATTACTGAGCCACCAAAAGTGGTGATCAGTTTGAACGAGAAAAAAGGCGCTGCCGTTATGAATGCCGATAACGAATCGGCTCTGGAAGTCGCTCTTGGGTTTGGATACGGCAATCTCGTTCTGCCTTCGCGCGATGAGACCAGCGCGGTCGAATCTGAAAAATATACTAGAACAATTTCTGAATCAGGGCAGAGTGTTTGGGTCAAACGCTTGTGGGAAGAGGAGAGTCAGGTCCGTTTGTTTCTCACCAATCTGCAGCCTGCCCGAGCGGTTGTTGACCGTTTCTTCTTTGAAGGTGAGCCGGCGCTGGAGACATTGTTCTACCTTGCATCAGAACAATGTAACGAGTGGGAAGTGAACGGTTGGGAGAATCTTAAGAAGTACAAGGTGCGCAAAGCTCCGCTTCTGGTTCAAGCATTCATGTCTCTCAAGAAAGACTCATTCAAATTCGATTGCGACTTGCGTTGCACGTCAGACGGACAGGTCGTCGAACTTGAGCGAGTATTGCCTTGCTTGTTCCGCAACAAAGGATTTCTTGATGTCGGCGGAGAATATGTCAGAATTCCGACCGCCACTCTGCTTAGTTTAATGAAAGCGATCGGTCAATCCGCCGATGGCGCAAGACCGCTTTATCAGGCGCTTTCTGTTCTTCACGCTCTCGATACGCATGAGATTGAGGTGGAATGCGATGAAGGATTCGAGAACTTCATCTATAAAATTCACCACTTCCAGGAACTCGAACCACTCAAGCTTCCGGATGATTTCAAAGGCTCGCTGCGTGAGTATCAGAAGGAAGGAACTAATTGGCTCGCCTTCCTCAGAGAGTATGGATTATCAGGTATTCTCGCTGATGACATGGGTCTTGGTAAAACGATTCAGGCGCTGGCGTTGCTGCTCAGTCACCACAAGGGCAGTAATGGCAAAGGGCAGAAACGTGCACCGTCGCTGGTTGTGGCGCCTACTTCGGTTGTCTACAACTGGAAAAGTGAAGCGAAAAAATTCACTCCTGGTCTGGATACCGCACTGTTCTTAGGCCGAGATCGCAACGAGATTCTGGTGAAACTGCTTAAAGATGGCAAGAAACCCGATGTGGTCTTCACCACCTACGGTATCATTCGCCGCGATTGGGAAGAACTGAAAAAGGTTCAATTCGAATTCTTGATTCTCGACGAAGCTCAAAACATCAAGAACCCTGAGTCCGTTGGCGCAATTGCGACAAAGAGTCTGAACGCATTCCATCGCCTTGCCCTCTCCGGTACGCCGGTGGAAAACAGACTGAAGGAACTCTGGTCGCTCTTCGATTTCTTAATGCCGGAATTTCTCGGACAGTACAAAGAATTCAATGAGACCTTCGAGCGTCCAATCGAACTCGGCGTCGATGGTGCTGGTCTGAAACTCAGAAAAATCGTTCACCCGTTTGTTCTGCGTCGACTGAAAAGTCAGGTCGAAAAAGATTTGCCGGAAAGAACAGACATTATTCACCTCTGCGAATTCGACGAGGATCAGCGCTCGCTCTATCTCGATGTTCTGGACGAATGTCGCGCTAAAGTTTTCAACGAAATCAAAAGCAAAGGTATCAAACGTTCGCAAATTTCCGTTCTCGCAGCATTGCTGCGTCTGCGGCAAGTTTGCTGCGATCCGCGTTTGTTGAAGAACCGCGAAGTTGATACAAAAATGGCGTCCGCGAAATTGGAAACGCTATTGCACATGGTCGACGAGATCGTCGATGAAGGTCACAAGATCCTCATCTTCAGCCAGTTCGTAGAAATGCTTACGCTGGTCCGCAAAGAATTCGATGCAAGCGGAATGGTTTACGAGTACATCGATGGTCAAACACCGGCGAAGGATCGCCTCGACAAGGTCAACAAATTCAACGCCGACCCGAACATTCCAGTATTTCTCATCAGTTTGAAGGCTGGTGGTACAGGTTTGAACTTGACTGGTGCCGATTACGTCATCCACTACGATCCATGGTGGAACCCTGCCGTGGAAAACCAGGCTACCGACCGAGCTCACCGGATCGGTCAGACCAGGCACGTATTCAACTACAAGTTAATCACTCGTGGAACTGTCGAAGAAAAAATTCTCGGCTTGCAGCAGAAAAAGAAAGAGCTTGCTGATCTGGTTATCGGCGGCGATGAGAGCGTGGCTAAGGAGCTGACGCAAGACGATCTCGAATTCTTGTTCTCGTTCTAGGAGTCTTGAGGCTGCTCAGAATAAAGCCTGTCCGCATATTGGCGGAAGGTCCGGATTTGTTCACACTTTTTATGTAATATCTCAAGATTGTCAGATTAGTCTGAGATTAGTAGAACTCGAAACAAAACCAAGCCGCTGTAATTTGATTAGCGGCCGTTCTTCGCATACCCTTCGCCCGGAATTATGACGATGGAAAAAAACGATAGTTCTTCGAACGCTCCGAAAAATGATCAGCGTCCAGAATTCGATCTGTCCATCACCGATGTAGTGACGCCGCCTGTTTCTCAGAGTGATGCCGGAGCCACTGCGATGCCCGACGCTCGGGGAACCAATGACTCGTTGAACGA
>CAZRMH010000194.1:0-14827 GCA_964600935.1 uncultured Candidatus Obscuribacterales bacterium | reverse complement strand
GAAGTTCTTTTTGAAGATTTCGAATATGTCGAGGTCTCGATCGTATGCCACAACTTTGTAAGCTTTGTCGGAAACACACTCGACTCTTATCGTGTCTTCCGGCTCCGCATCATTGGGCATGACGATGAACGTACAATCCAGTGAAAACCAGCCTGAGATGGCTTCGAGCATCTCTTCAAGATTTTCTCGAATATTGAATGATTTTCTGATTACGTTGCTAATTCGGTGGAGTAAATTGTCCTGGTGGCGCTGGACTTCGCCATCGCGTTTTAAAATTTCTAATTGGGAATTGCGATGAATAGTGTCTTGTCGATCGATCGATAATTGCTCGTGCGCTTTTTCCAAACGTTGGGCATAGTCTTCGAGAAGCTGCAGCTGGACAGAGAGTTCGCGTTCGGATTTGCGATGTCGTAGAGACGACCGAATTCTCGCAATCAGTTCTGCGTCCAAACACGAATCAGGTATGCAGTCGTCAGCTCCGACATTCAGACCTTCTACGCGCGCCGTCGCGCTATTATCTGTCACGACCAAAATAACGGGAATGTGTTTCCACTTAGTCGTTTCTTTCAGGACTTTGCAAAAGCCAAAACCAGAGGTGCCCTGTAATTCACTGTCCAGGAGAATTACGTCAACCCGGTTTTCTTCCAGAATTTCGAGTGCTCTTTCACTGCTTTCACCTTCGATCACATGGTAACCATTACCAAGGATTCGGTTGAAACGGCGCCTGACGAGCCGGTTTGAGTGAACGATCATGATGTTATCCAGATCGCCGGCTACACCAGTTTGTTTTGCATTAGCAACCTGATCGGCCAGATCACCAAACAGACCAGTCCGACTGGCCAGGTGCTCACCCATGAGTTTCAAGGTCGTCAAATCTTGTGTTGTAATCTCTCGCGCCGCATCAAATGCGATCACTCGAATCAGCCCCATAACCTCGCTCACTCTTGCGCCAGGATTGCTGAGCACCGGAACGATCATGTATGGAAAGCCTTCGCTATCCTCATCCAGACCCTTCTCCACGTCTTCCAGCGCGTACGCTTTGCCTACCCAGGAGCGCTGAGTCTGTTTCACCTTCTGCGCGACCAGTGTGTTGGCGACGGTGATCGGTTGCTTGTGCTCGTCGACCAGCGACTCGATAAATTCCTTGGCTACATCAGCCTCGTCGTCAAAGCAAAACGAAGCGACATTGTCGATTTCATGTCCGCTAGCAATGTCAATAAAGCCAAAATCGAAGCCAAGAATTTGGCAGATATGGCGTCGAATCGCGTCGAGGGATTCAGCCTTCGACTGCGACTGCATATCGTCATTGGTTTTGATGTCTGATTCAGTCACTTGATATCGTAATCTGCTCGCTAACTGCCTTTTGAGTCTAACAGACAGTCAAATACCCCCGGAGCAATAAAGCGTTATCAGCTTTTATTGTTCTGATCTCTTTATACGACTTATTCTGAGTTTTAAACCAATAGTTTGTTCTCAGACAGTTAGATGTTTAATTCTCGTGTTTAAATACATCGTGTAGAAGCAGAACTGTTGCAGTCCTTGGGCTAAACATCGTGGCAACCGTCTTAACAAATAGCAAATTAAAAGAGACGCTCCCGGCGTCATTTTTTGAGCGCGATACGGTCCAAGTGGCGCGTGATTTGCTAGGCACACTGCTTTGCAGGCGGCTGGAAGACGGCACCATTCTGTATGGCGCGATTCTGGAAGCTGAAGCATACACTCACGATGATCCCGCTTGTCATGCCTTTCGTGGGAAAACTTCGCGTTGTGAAGTGATGTTTGGTCCTGGCGGATATGCCTATGTCTACTTTATATACGGCATGTATTTCTGTTTAAACGTTGTTACTGAAGAAGATGGAATCGCTGGCGCTGTGCTGATTCGCGCGGTTGATACAGCGGGCGGAAATGGTCCTGGCAAGCTCTGTCGCCAGTGGGGAATCGACCGTTCACAAAACGGCGTAAACCTGATGGACTCGCAATCGCCGGTCTGGCTAGCCAGAGGAACTCGACTCGCTGATACTGACGTTGAGATCACAACGCGGATTGGATTGTCAGTCGCAAAAGAGCAACTGTGGCGTTTTACCGCCAAAGGTCATCCGGGCGTTTCCGGTCAGCGAAAGAAACGCGTAAAATCGAAGCCGCCGGGTGAGCCTGAGGTGAAGGATGTTTCAGATAAACAGGCCGCGCTAAAGAGCAAAAAATCCTTGGGTCAGACCACGTCCAAGAAGCTCAGGTCGAACACTCTAAAAAATTCCGCGAAAAAGCAAAGTTGAAATCATAATATGCCCATGAAGAAAATTCGCTGGTTCGCGGTCGCTGTCTGGATGCTTGTGATTTTTGCGTTTTCGCATCAAGCGTATTCCGGTCGCGAAACTGAGAAGTATTTGGGCGAAGTTAATGTGCCGGTGCGAAAAGCCGGACACATCGGCGAGTACATGATTTTGTTTTTGCTTGTTCGCTGGGCGCTGAAAACAGACAATGCAGGCAAAGAGAATAAAACCGAGGTCTCTGGTACCACCAGTAGTGACTCGACAAAACCAACAACGTCCGGACCTATAAAAGTACTGGCTTCGCCAGCTACGATAGCGTTTATCGTTTCCATCGTGTACGCTGGCACGGATGAGTGGCACCAGAGCTATGTGCCGGGGCGTAGTGCTACCGTTAACGACGTGGCGGTAGATACGGTCGGTTTAGTGCTCGGTGCCCTAGTGCTACTGGCAGTGCGCCGACTTGGATCGTGGAAGCGTCTTTGACCGCTGCAGTAGCGACAGTGGCAATTCATCGGACTGCAATGCTCGGGTTTGTCTTCGGAATGAAAACTGCAAATCCGGTCAGGCAATTTTTTGACTGTTAACAGATCGAGCATCTTTCGTTTTGATTTACTTCGACTGTGCAAATCCACAGTGCCAGAAGTTCTTTTCTAACAAAACGCGATTTCCGATGACGTCGAGTATCGATCAAATTGCTTAAGTTGAACCTGATCGAAACGGGTTTTTGACACGAATTTTGCCGATTAGAAAAATAGTTGTGGGAATACTACGTACATTCGTTTTGATATTGATGGAAAATGGCTTGTTTAGCGGGTCAATTAACTTGTCAAAGTTTTTCGAGTGGTGGCATACTCATAGACGCAGAGTGTTAAATCGCTATTGAGCGAGTGTAGTGTCTTGATGGATCGCTGCAATTCGTTGATAGAAACCCCCGATTCTAAGTGTCTTACTTAAGACCAAGCCCCTCACCACTTAAATTACTATCAACAACGAATCCATCAGAAACGTAAAGTAGAAAGCGCAGGAGAAATTGAGCTGAAAGCTCAATGGGCTACTCATGCGCGATCCGAAAAGTTCGATCATGGTCGCTCGGTTCGGAATCTAGTAAGGAATCTCCGATTTATGTTTGAAAAGCTCGACAATCCCAACGCCAAGCCATACACGCCGGACAATGTGTTCGCGCCGACTTTCAACGAGTTGCCAAAAACTGATAAGCCTGCGGAAACTCTACCATCGGATAAAGATCAAAAAGACCCGACCAAGCCTGATACCATCCCTGATACCAGTAAGGGACCGCGCCCTGGTAACATACCTAGCGTGAAACTGTCAGAAGGCGTAGATGTCTTCCTCCCTGACGTCAACATAGACACTATCGACCCCTCGGTGATCGGTGATTCTGGGAAGAAGAAAACAGCGCCCGGTGCTAAGACTGCCGAAGTCCCGGGGCGACCGGGAGATCCTTTAGCTGATCCGACGAAGCCTGGCGACCAGCCTGTGAAGCCTGTCGACCCTGCAGCGAAGCCAGCAGAGCAACCAATTAAGCCGAGTGACGCGCCGGTCGTCCTCGCGAAGAATGTACACGTCGATGCCACCACTCAGAAAATAGACAAAATCGATTACGGCGATAAGACTAGAGAGTTTAAGCACGACCCCGTCCGTGGTCTAGTCGCGATAAAACAAACTGATGCTTCCGGAGTGAAGGATTATACGAAAAAAGAAGACGGAAAATGGTATTTGAAGCAAGGCGGCACGGATGTTCCCCTTGCAGGCGAATTCGACTTGCGTGCCAATGGCGATTTCTGTTTACGTAACGCTGCTAACCAGCCATGGTATGTGCAGAGTCCGAGCGGCGAAGTCTCGATTGATGATCCGCAAGCCAAGAAACCTGGCACTGACTCTACTGGCGGTGGCACAAAAACTCCTCTTGAAGTTTTGACATCCGACAAACACGGCAACGTCGCCCAGGTCAAACTTCCTGATGGATCCACCCGTGACTACAAATTCGATGAGTCAGGGAAACAGTTACTTCAAATTACCGATCGAGTAAAAGTCGGTGGCGTTGAGCGCGTCGAACAGTGGACGCGGCAAGCCTCTCCTACCGGTGGTTTCGGCGATAAGTTCGCCAGAACCAGCCCTCCCGGCGGTACGGAAGTGAGAGCAAATGTCACTCCCAATTCGGACGGCACCTACGATTACACAGATGCTCAAAATATTCGCAAGACCAACAAGCTTGCCATTCAAGGCGACGCGAAACCTGAAACGCCCTGGAATGCCAATATGCAGCGCGATGATCAGGGCCGTTGGAAGTCGATCGAGAACGATCGTTTTAAACGCGAGTATACCTATTTCGAGGGCTCGACTACAAAGATCAAGTCCTATCATGTGGTCGACAAACAGAGCGGACAGAGCGCGACATGGTCGCGTACCTCGCCTGATTCGGCTAATTGGACAGCGCAAACCGGCGACGGACGGCAAGCCACATTGCAGGGCGAATTCGCAGTTACTGAAGATGGCGTTCATGTCATTCAGAGAGTTTCTTGCAGTTGGAATGAAGGCAAAGAAAACTACGCTTTCCTGGGTAACGGACAGAGAGTCGGCATTAAGGCTACTGAGGACGGCAAAGGTCTGTCTGCAGTGGAGGGCAGCCAGGCTCGTTATGTGAGGCGGGCCGACGGCAGCAGTATCGCTTACACCAACAACGATAATTCGAAAATTTCGGTTTATGATGGTCCTACCAAGCAGCGCATTAACTGGTCTAAAGGCGCTGACGGCATGTGGAAATCTGATTCTCCGTATGAACCAGAAGCTCGTAAGGATCTGCGGTTTAACGAGAGTGGTGAACTTAGTTACGTTGACGACAAAGGTAATACTCGCACGAAGACTAGCTCCGGCGAGGAGTTGATTGCTAAGAAAGATGGCTCGAAACTTGTTCTAAATGCTCAGGGCAAACTTTCGAAAGTTCAGTTCGGTGATATCACGAGGACGTTCCAGAAGGACGACAAGGGCAATGTCACGAGTGTTCTCGAAACCAATTCCAAAGGCGAATCTAAGACTACATTTCCGCCTGCATTAGCGGCTGGTCAAAAGCTAGCTGATGTGAAACTTTCAGAAGACGGAGATCTGACCTACACCGTCAATGGTGCTGATGGTAAACCAACCAGCAAGTTTACCGAACGTTCCAACGGGCTGAAACTCGAGCGCGATAAAGATGATTTCCTTGTTAAGTCAAGTAAGGTCAATGGTCTTACTCGTAAATTCGAATATTCAGGCGAAGGCGCCAACAAGCAGTTGATCTCGGTGAGCGATACACGTGCTACCAAGGATGGTGACAAAACCACGACATGGGCACGCAAGGCTGATCCTCAAGGTGCACTGAGTGAGGATTTCCATAGCGCACTCGAGAACGGCAAAGAGAAGACACCAAGAAAAATCGGTAAGGTTCTCGGCGATGGTGAGTACGAATACACCACAAAGGAATCAAAAGTCGGTGATAAGCCTCGTATCCAGGGCTTAAATGGTGGCGACGGTAGCGGTTTCTCGGGTTCGGTCGAAGAGTCGCGAATGAACTTGCTCGAATCGATGGAGAAGAATCTCGACGAACCTCGATTCAAGCGCATGGAAGAGATGATGAAGGCATTCGAGAGCCGCATGCAAGATCGGGCTGCAGCGCGTAAGCTCGCCAAGATTACGCCGGACGAACAGGTGGATGCTGAAGTCGAGAAATCGGTTTCACAGACTTACGATAACCTCAATCAGATGGTTAACAGCGAAGATCCTAATACGTTTTATGATAAAAACCAACGGGCTTTCCTCGCAGAGAATTTTATGTTCCATGCGCAAGATCCGACTACTATGGATCAAGGTTCAGCCGGTGGTAACGATTGGGATGGGCACGGAACTTGCTGGATTCAATCTGCTCACATCTGGGGTCTAACTCAACGCACGGAACACATGGCAGACCTGTTAAAACAGGTTTCTTTAACGGGCTCATACACTACGAAGAACAGCGGTACACAAGGCGATCAGCCTAAGACGGTCAAGTTCTCCAAGGACTATTTGAAATTCCCAGAGGGCTTCCAAGAAACCACCTGGTCGATCAGTAAAGCTACCGACACATGGGATAGACAGCCTGGAATGATGCGCCAATGCGATGGCGATCGTAGCCCGGTTGGCAAGATCTTCGATTACACCATGCCCGTTCTTGGTGGACGCAGCCAAAGCGCGCGCGCCATGGATGGTGGCACATATAAATCATTCACCACCACCGGAGGGCGCTGGTATACCGGTAATGCTGAGATCATGCAGATGGTCACAGGAGACAAACCACTTGATGTGAAGTGGGGAGATCATGGTGAAGGAACCCTGATCAACGGTGACATGCGCAAGACGTTGCTCGAGAAAGGAACTGTTCTGAACTATAGTCCTGGTCACGCTAAATCAGTTCACCTCAAACAAGTTGAGGGGCAATGGTGCGTGATTCAAGACAATCAACATGGTGAAAACGACGACAAGATTATTGCTCGTATTTCCAATCTCGAAGCATGGGCGCGTGGCGATAGAAACGCTGAACAGCAAGTCAATGAAGCCGTTAAACAGAAGAAATACAAGGTCGCTTCCGATAGTACGATTAAAGGAATGGTCACACCAACTGATGATTCCACTGATTCCCGCAGCAGCAGTAATGATGGCGGCGGAAATGGATACAATTCGAGCAACGGATACACTCCAAGCAATGGATACAACAATCCGAACAATGGTAACTACTATCCGAACAGTCGAAGAGGTGGTCGCTGGCGGTAAGGGTGCCCCTCGAAAGGCTGCTTGATAGCGTTTCGGGAGTGAGCTCTACGCCAAGATTGCGAACCAGGAGGATTAATTGAGTAACGCGCTAAACCAAAATCAGCCGATGAAAGTCAGGGGAGTCAAAGCTCTTGCCGCTAGAGTGCGGAGTTCCGTTCGCCCTCGGCCATTGGCTGAAGTGAAACACCTTACTATTAAAAACGATTTGAGTTTTGACCCATTCGACGAAATGATTGATGCGATCGTTGAGAGTAGCATGAGAGGCGAACTGGATTTTCTTGATCCGTTTAACGCGCGCAAACCAATCTCCTCTGAGTTTGAAAATATTTTTGCTCACCAGATGGTTGTGGAGTTTGGCACCGATAATGGTGCCTTTCTGATGGAGCGTTTCAAAGCCGGTAGAGTCTCTCCGCGTATGAAAAAACAGATCGAAGCGATTCGAGAATATAGCGCCGGTGTTTTTCGACGAAAGCATCTCACCACTAACAGTAAAGTCCTGGATATGGTGGCAGAGTTATATCGCAAAACCTATCAAGCCGGTGGACTGGAGCAAGTAGACAGGGCGATTGCCACTGTCAATCAGAGGCTTCGTTTGAACGGATCTCGTTTCGGTATAGGACCAGGGACCGCCTGCATGGAAGGTGATAACGGTGGGACTGAATGGATCGCCGTGATTTTCTGCGATTTAGACCTGGAAGAATTCGTCGCTCTCGAGTGGTGTCACTTGCAGTATCATCCGGTTTTGTAGTTGTTTAATGTCAACTCAACCATTTAATCTTTGATGTTCTGCTGGTTGTGAATCGGCGTGACGAACAACCTGAGTTTTAGATTGACTTCGACACTGGCAGGGTAATAAGGCTTGGAGCCTTCTAACCCTGTTCGGATGAAGCGCCGCCAGGTGCTTGTTTCACAAAGCGAGGTCAATTATGTGGGATAGATACAACGTCGCAGGACAACAGGCGATGTCCGCAGGAAAGAAAGCCGATGCTGAAAAGAGTTTCCAGCTAGCCGTGGCTGAAGCTGAAAAAATGGATGAGAAGGATCCGCGCCTCGCTACAAGCTTGAACAACCTGGCAAACTGTCTACGCTCGCAAGGAAAACATGCCGAAGCTGAGCCAGTCTACAAACGCGCAATCGTAGCCAAAGAAAAATCTGACGGACCATTTAGCGAAGGGCTCGTCTCGATCTTAGAAAATTATGCCACCATGCTCCGTGCTTGCAATCGCGAACAAGAAGCCGAGAAGCACGCAAAACGAGCCCGCGGTATCTTCATGATGAAGAAGTAGCTGGATAAGCAGTTCGTTCTTTGAAGTATAAGGTTGAGCAACTCTTATTTTGTTTTGCTCACGACGTTGCCGGAAACGGAGCGATGAATCATCTTGCCGGCCAGTTTTTGTTTTTCCGGTGTTAGCATTTTTGCCTGGATTTTCAGCATCTCGTACTCTTCTTTAAGGCGTCCGAATTGTTTCGCCAACTTCTCTTCTTCGCGCTGTCGAACGGCTTCATTAGCGGTGTTCGCCAGGTTGGCGGCGACCATTCCCCGTGATTCTTGAACCAGCGCGCCGGCAGTGTTTAACTCGGTCATTGTCTTGGTCAGTCGTTGTTCGTCCGCGCGTAACAAGCTGGAAATCTGGGATGCTTCACCGGCAGAGAGATTCAGTGCTCCGCAGATGTGTGGCATCTCTACGGCAGCTAAACCGGGCACGTGAAACTGATCGCAATGCAATTTATACTGGTTCCGCTGAGCATCATATGCCGCTTGCGCGCGGTGACATTCACCAATAGTTTGGCGAAAATTATTCAAGTTTGCCTGATACTTGTCGGTGTTGTTTACGAAAGCCTGAAGCGATCTCGTGTACTCGGCCATCGCTGCCTGGAGCGCTGAGCCCGTCAATTTCGGCGGAGCTACTGCTGGAACGCGGTTGAGCAACATATTCGCCTCACCTTTGAGAGTCTTGGCGATTAGAATTTGTTCTTGCATCTTTTCATGCAAGGGAATTGCCGTTCGCATAAATTCGCGATTTGCTTCAATCAAATAACGAGCTTGGTGAAATCGCAGAGGATCGCACCCTTCCTCAGGCAAGGCGTATGTGAAATCTTCAGTCAGTACGGAACGTGATACCTTCTCTGGTGAGCAGCAGGAGCCGGAGCTGACATTCGTGTTACTTGTAGGCGAGGATTGACTACTGGTTGGTGAAGAATTGGCTGGCAGCTGCGTTTGAACTGCCAAAATCGCCATCATCGCGAGGGCGATCGAGTTCAGACTTCGGGTTTTTCGTAGCATTGTTTAAGTCCTCAATTACGACGGCGATAATTGGTCCGGATGTTCTTCAATAGTTTTGAACTCCCGTTTTGGCCGGAGAGATTGGTTCTGCCTTCTGGGCAGGTTTCGCTAAGTCATCTTCTATCTTCCAAGTTTTCGATTTGATTTCTGGCTGTTCAGATTGGTTCTGGGTCACCTGTTCTAAATTTCCATCATCGTCGATGAACAGCGGCCGATTGTCATCTGGTTTTGCTCGCTCTGAGTTGCTGACCCATTTCGCCGGACGGGAGGATGATGGCGGAAATGAATCATCTGGTGTAGATGTCACCGATGGCGGTGCGGCGTTTGGCACTGCTGATGGTGCGGCGTCGGGAATCGCGGGCGATGTAGTTTTCTTCGCCGGTGGTAGCGTCCCCGTAGCTGGTATTGCGGATGTCCGCGATGTCGAAGATGTCCCAGTTGAAGACTTCTTCTGCGGTTTCTCTATGTCATCATTCAGAGCCTCATCAATCGATTTTGATTTCTTCGACGCGAGGTAATCTTCAGTCGTGATAGTTGGAAACTTGAAAATTTTAGATTGCGCTTTCCAGGCACGCGGAATGTCATTGAATTTGATCTGCGTTGCACGAAGTTCGATCGGCGGATCCGGAGGTGGCGGAATATCCTCCTCCTCGTTTTTACTTCTGAAATATTGAACGTACAGGTTGGTTCCGAGCGCACGGAGCGCAGGCGCCGAGCTGTTGTTTTTTCTGCCCAGTCTTTCTATCAGTGCATTTGCTGTGTCTTGAACGCTTTGTGCACTGCGTTGTCCGTGAAGACGCGCCCGATTTGCTTCGTTCATGTTGTCGTAGATACCGTGGCTTTGATCGATGAACGCGCGATTACTTACTTCGTTGCCATCGCGGTTTAGCAGGTCGTAAGGAGTATAAAAATTTCCATTGCGGCGATTATTGTTTCGCCGACTTTTGTAGTAACTCTCCATCTCTCGCATTTTTCGCGCTTGCAGATCCAGCGCTTGTCGCTGAATCAACAGTCCGCTATCGATAACCATCTGCGGATCATCGACTGCACGATGTTCACTGGCTTCTGAACGACCGGCTATGTCGATCGAAAATTGTTTTGCACGCTTACCGTCTTCGGAAAATGGATTGACGCTGAAGCAAGCACGGAAACATGCCTGTGCATCATCCGTTTCACGGAGATACTCGAGGCAGCGGCCAAGATACAAATATGCCTTTTGGTTGCCAGGTTGCTGCTGCACAGCTTCCATGAATTTCGCTTTTGCCGCCCAGAAGCGCTTCAGTTTAAATTCTTCAATGCCGGCCTCGAAGGCACCGGCTGCCCAAGATGCCTGCGGTAGCGCCCAACTCAGGAAAACGCCAAAAGCGATAAAAGCAATCTTGAGCTTTCTGTCGCGAATCATTTAGCGATCTCCTGGCGTGGAATCAGTTGAAGTTGTAATCTTTAAAATGTTCCCTGATTCTTGAAAAATTGGACATACCGGTCAGCATGGCACAGGTTCAGGGTTAATGCCCTTTTCTGGAAACTCGATGGCAGATTCAGTGTCTCTGAGAACTAAACGTTTAATTTTGCGGCGCTGGACTGCAAAAGATATTGAGCCGTTCGCGGCGATCAACGCCGATCCTGAGGTAATGCGACATTTCCCTTCGACATTGACGCTCGACCAGACTAAGAGTTTTGTCGCTGCTGTGGAATCGCATTTTGAAAACGAAGGTTTCGGACTTTGGGCGACCGATCTCGTCGAAACGGGCGAGATGATTGGTTTTGTAGGTTTGAGCATTCCTCGTTTTGATGCTCATTTCACTCCGTGTGTCGAAATTGGTTGGCGATTGGCTCGTAAACATTGGGGCTGCGGATATGCTCCAGAGGCTGCTCATGAGGTTTTAAACGATGCATTTAATCGTTTGAAACTGGAGGAAATCGTTTCGCTCACAGCTACGGTAAATTCGAATTCGATGCGAGTCATGGAAAAAATTGGTATGAAGCGCGATCCCGCGGATGACTTCGACCATCCACGTTTGGAAGAAGGTCACCATTTGCGGCGCCATGTTCTTTATCGCATTAACGCTTTTGATTATGCCGGCTCGACGAAACCGGCTGACTAAGCTCATTAAGAGAACTCAAAAAATTGTAGAAGTTTCGTTCTTCCTGGAACAACTCGAATGCGCCCTCGTCAATCTTCCCATTGCAAAATATCGGCTCTGTTTTTAGAGTGATTTGAACTTCTAAAAAACATCGTTTAGACGATTTATGGGCGTTTTTTGTGGGTATAGCAGAATTGGTAAGGCAGAAAAGAAACACCTATGAACAGTCCTTTCGGCAATCGTCCGGCAAACAATAATCCCGGCAACAGGAACAGCGGCAAATTCTCTGACACTGTGATTCTGGACAACAAAGTCCACAGGCAGTTGGCAGAAGTGCGCGCTCGCGAGACGCAGGAGAGTCCTTCGGACCAGGAAATGCGTAAGCGTGAAGCGGCGCAGCAATCTCAGCGGCATCTGGCGACGCTCTACCGCATGCCCGCGGTGAAAGCTCCAGATGAGTCGATCGATAGCCTTGAAACGACTATGCCGCACAAACCGGTGTCGTTAGTTATAAATTTTCACGACTGTATGCGCAAATTGGAACTTGAAGCCAAGCGCGCAAACAAATTCGACCGCCCCTTTACACTGGCCATCGTAAGCTTTGGCGATTTGGTTCATGTCGCTAACAGCTTCGGAGTGCTCGCCTATGAACGAGCGCTCACCCATTGCGGCAACGTCCTGACGGGCGTCGTCGATACCGACATCGATTGTATCGGTCGTTATAGCAACGACCGATTCATGATGTTGTTGCCTGAATGCACTGGTCCGAGTTCGACACTGGTCGCCGAAACCGCGCGCCAATACTTCGAAACCGTGCCTGTCACCTACGGTCCGCACTCGTTCTTTCTGACTGCGTCGATTGGAATTGCGTGTTTTCCGAACCACGGCCGCGATTGGAAAGAAATTCTCGCGCGCGCAGACCTCGCCTGCGAGTCAGTTCTGGAGCGCGGCGGCAACGCGTTTGGATTTGCTTCGACTATTTAGCTGCCAGGCGATTGGAAGGTCGGTATAGTCGTTTCGATTTTGGTCTTCGCTCTTGGACTTGTCTGGACGGAATTATGATGCGCCGGCTGAAACTTATTACTGGTGCGGTGTTTGCGCTTCTGACCTTCGCTTTCGGTGGTGGAGCTCTTTTGGGTTCCGCGCTATTTGGCTGTTATAAATTTTCAAGATGGGCAAACGCGAGCGAGCATTGCGCAGATTGTGGCGGCACGCGAGCGGTCTCAATTATTCTTATCGTTCTGTTCTCAGTCGCGATCATCAGCTTCTTTATTTCAAAAACTGCCTACGTATCCGCAGGCGAATCTTTTGTGAAATTGCCTCCTCAAGTCACTGGGCTGTTTTCCAGAGGGTACTGGAAAATAGGAATTTTGATTTCTGTAATTGTCTTCGCGTTCGGATTAATCTGGTAAGGAGTTGAATACATGCGAAGCTCCATTGCGAGCAGGCTTTTCTAACTCAGGCAAAGCTTTTGGCGCATTTGTTTTGCCCAAGCTCTGCCTCCTGGAAGCGCAGTGCTTGCGCTTGTGGTGGTTAGCCCTGTGACGACGTTGGAGCTCCTTCTACACTGTTAATTCAAGAAGCCATCGCGAACGATTCTGAGTGGAATAAACCTTCGACAATTTTGGTGGTTGCGAAGTCCTCTTGTTCAAATGGCTCACGGAAAGTCTGGCTGTCCATCGCGGTTCCGTTTTTTTCGTTGATTTTGCTTGGAGGTTGCGAAATCTCAAATGTGCTTCACACGTTACTGATTCGCATAAATGAGGCATTCTCTTATAGGTGGTAGGGTTTCAGGGATTGTCGTGCAATTTAAATCGAAGGCAAGGAAACAGATTAGTCGACATTCAGCGAGGCACCAATACCGCAGCGCTGAAGGAATGTATTTATTGGAAACTTTGGTCGCCCTTACAGTAGGGGCGTTCATCTCTTTTGCGCTGTTGGATATGCTTTGCGGTTCGATGAGGACCATGGAAACTTCCCACAATGAGGCTGCTGCAGCTGAAATCTTGGATGAACTTTCAGAACAGACGCGTGCTCATGGATATAATCGACTGTACTCATACCTCGGTCAGAGTTTTCCGATGGTGATAAACGAAACGCCCTCCGCGACTTATCCCGACAGCGAATTGCATAAACGGCCTTTAGGCCTCGACTTCGTGAGTAAGACCTGGAATTCGAGGACCGTGAGTAATGCATTCGGAGACTCCAACGAAGCGTCGGTATCGTATGCGGTTGCGAGTGGTCCAATTGCGGATTCGATAAGGGTAAAAATTGATGTGACTTGGACTGATCCTAGGTCTAGTCTTCGGCGATCAGTTACCAGGTCTGTTGTGCTTTTCAAACCGGCATCTTGAAATGAATTCGAGAAGAATTACTAGATTCAAAAAGAAGTTTCGTCGGACTCGATTCGAGAAGGGAATAACGCTGACTGAGCTTGTTATGAGTACGATCCTGCTTGGTTTTTCGATGGCTGTGATCGCAGAAATAATGTCAATTTCTTCACTCTCAAGCACGAGATTGGAGCGTCAATTTGATACTCAAATGGCCTCGCGAGCCATGCTGGATCGAATCAAAAAGGATGTGAGAATGGCGTCCGTTGTGTGCCCTGGAAACTTGCCTGGATCTACCAATCATCGCTGTAGTTTGTGGGATGAATCGGATCATGGAACCACTGAACTGATCTTGGGACCTCAAACGCTGATACTTCATTTACCAGTGCTATACCTGGATAAAACCAATGATCCAGCGGATCCAAATTATTCTCCAACGGCACCGCTGAGTTCCCGGACGGGAGTTCGAATGCGTGGCTATGACACTGTAATCTACCGGGTCGTTGCAGACAATGATCCGGGCAAGTATAAGCTGGTTCTCACCGTTATTCCCAGTCCTATAGCCACGACCGGTGCTCGTAGAAGCGCGATTTCTGACAGCGGCGTCGCTACTGGGATAGTAGGACCAATTTCCACAAGCGCTGGATCTGGTCCACCGGAGATATTTAAATACGTATCCAAAAATCCAGTGGCTTCGGTTGGAAAGCCCGGTCGATTGGACACGATAAGTAAAACAGCGCTCTCTGTGCTGGCGTCAAATCCTGCATCCAAGGAGCTGAGCAAAAGTATCAACGAGGGGATTTCTGGTGTCACTATCGACTGCGAGTTTTTAAGGGGAAACCAAGTAACAGATTCCAATTCTAGAACTAGTGCCGTGCACACGGAAGCTTACCTTCGATTGCCTTTGCAAGCATTTGGGCCGACTTCGGGTGATTTTTATGAATAAACGCTCAAATGGGTCAAAAAGAAAACGCCATAAAGGTTACGCTCTTGTAGCCATGATGACTGTGTCGGTTTTCGCTTCGCTTATGTTGTTTGCATTGGCTGGGTTGTACGTGT
>CAZRMH010000193.1:0-14839 GCA_964600935.1 uncultured Candidatus Obscuribacterales bacterium | reverse complement strand
TCCCTTCCGACATTTCAAATTCATTGCGCAAGCCCTGGACTCGCTCCTTGATTGCCAAGGCAATCCTTTCCGGCAAGCGCGGTTGATCACGATCACAAACAAGTGAATCAATTGACTCGGGCTTACCAAAAATTACCGTTATTACGTGTGGTCGTGGCAACCACGATCCTGGTGGCAATGCCAGAGCAGTGCCGTGAAGGTAAACGGGAATAATTTGAGTCGGCAAACGTTGTATAAGTAAACCAATTCCGGGTCTAAAATCAATCAATTCACCGGTCAAAGTCCGTCGCCCTTCCGGAAACCAAACCAAATTTCGATGGGTTTGTAGCAAAGAGATTGAAAGAGCAATGCTGGTGAGCAACGCATGATCTGCGTCAATTGGGATCAGTCGTCCCAAACGGCTGAATGCGCTCACAACTGGGTTGGCAAATGCTATTCCGACCCAGGCAGCCCAGTAAGTGTTCAACAACATGCGAAAAGGAATTGCCGCACCAAGAGCAAAAGCATCGATGAAACTGGCGTGGTTTGGAGTGAATATCACATTTCCTTTTTCAGGCAAATTTTGAAGGCCTTCCACTCGAATTACAAAGAACAACTTCATTACCACATAAATCATGCCACTAAGGATGATGGCAAGCACTGACTCGATAGAATTCAGCGGTTCAAGCCACTTCAGGTCAGATTGAGGGACAGACGCCAGAGACTTCGGCTGCGAGTCTGGTCGACCGGCAATATTCTGCGCGACAATATCGATCAATAAATCACGTACTGTTCGGACGCTGGAGAGAGACTCCTGACGGAGGCGCATGGCACCCATGTCTTCGATATCCATACTCAAATCAATCCATTCCAAAGAATCGATGCCAAGATCTAATTGCAAACTTGCATCTAAACGCAAATTTTTCTCGTGATACCGATTAGCAAGAAGCTCGTATATCTTGAGAGCTAATGGCTCCTGGAGTATCTCATCATCAAGTTCCGAAGGCAGATTCGCACAGACGTGATCGGCAGAATTCCGGCCGATTATCAAACTCGTATAGAGCTCTAGTAAGCGATGGCGCTGAATCTTACCAATCGGAGTCTTCGGAAGTGGCGCGCTGCTGATCGCATAACCGGATAATCTTTTATATGATGGCAGATGTAATGCTCGATCATCAATGGCGTCGTTAAGCAGCCGATGAATATCTGCATCAGCTTTCCTTATCAGCTCCTTCTCACGTACGACTAATGCCACCAGCTTGCCGCGGTATTGGAATATGCCAATTTCTTCGATTAGCGGATGAGCTTTATATTGCTCCTCCAACGATTCTGGATCAATCTTCTTGCCTGACTCAGTAACGATAAGCGATGTGGCTCGACCCATTACATGCAGTGAATCTTTTTGAAAGTAGCCAAAATCGCCGGTGTGAAACCAACCATCCCTGTCTAAGACTGAGTCGGTAATCTCGGGCAAATGTCTGTACCCTCTAAAGACACCGGGTCCACGGACTAGAATTTCGCCATATTCTTGATCTGCCGAAGCACGGAGCTCGCCGGACACCTCGCGTTGAAGTTTTTCAGAAACTGCAACTACTTTCACTTCTGTACCAGGCAGCGGCTTGCCGGCCCCACTAGCGGAACTGTCGTTCGGAAGTTTAAATGTAATGAGCGGGGAGGTCTCCGTCAAACCATATCCAATAGCCACCTGCCAACCTATCGACTCCAGTCGCTTTTGCAGATTCTCATCCAGGTGGGCACCACCAGTGGTGAGGAGCCTCAGAGTTGGACCGATACTTTCGTGTATCGGTGACAGGAGTAGTTTTCCGAAAAGAGGTCCACCACAAGTTCGAATGAATGAACAGAGTTGTAATACCAGCATTACCAGTCTTGATTGAACCCGTCCAAGTAATTTGATCCGTTTGTCGATTCCTGAACAAAGTGAACTGAATAAACGCGGCACTCCGACTAGAACAGTAACGCGTCCAACTTTAATTGATCTGAGCAATTCCGGACCTGTAAGTTCATAAGGCAAAACAACTGGGGCTCCGACAGCAAGCGGCGTGAGCAACCCTAGTACAAAAGGATAGATATGGTGCATTGGCAGCGGCAGTAAAATACGATCGTCCTTGCTAATAATTCGACTGGCGATTGCTGCATTTACTTGGTAAACCAGATTGCTATCACTCAGTGGAACACCTTTAGGAGGTCCGCTGGTTCCGGAGGTGTAAAAAATAGCGACAGTTTCGCTCGGGCATGGCACCGCTTCCGGTATCGGAAGTTGAACACCTGAAGGACGGTTTTCAACGTCTTCCACTAGAAGGTAAGTAAAGCAAGAGGAGGGAAACAATTCATTGATCACGCCCTGACCATTTGCTGAAGTGACAATCAGAGAAGGTTCTGCATCCTTTAGTACATGCTGAAGATCTTCGGCGTTTAGCTGAGCATCAACCGGAATGAGAACACAACCGGCATCAAATGTGGACAAGGCCACAGACACCCAGGTGGCACTATTGGGCGCGAATATCAGGATCCGATCGCCAGCCTTGATGCCTCGGGTAAAAAACTCCTTTCGCACAACGGCGATTAGAGCTTGAATCCGCTCACCATCGAAAGTCTCAACTAATTCCTTACTGAATGATGTAAGAATCTCGCTGCCGGAGTTCACCTTTAGACTGGCGATAATCTGTTTTATTGAACTTAATTGGATATTCATAGCAGCCCGTGGTTACCGCGACCTTTTGATTGTGCCTGATCTCGATAGAGTAGACCTCCATCGCAAGACTGGATCAGCCCAATTCACATAAAGACAGGGGACGTCATCCTTGAGACTGAGCTAACATAGCGGAATATTTCATAGAACCACGATTCAGAGCCCGAAAGCAGGCAATAATAGTCATAACGGCTGATGGCGAAACAATTTATTCGGAATAGACTGTATTGTGAAAGGCGCTCGAAAAGCTCCTCGAATACTTATCGAAACGGACTGCATGAGAAAAAACAATCAAACTGAAACTCTGGCAGCTCCAGCGCAACCCTTGGAGGTCTCGGTCGATGAATCTGACTCTGCGGCCTACCAGTTGCTTAAATCCCTCGGTCCGGGATTAGTGACCGGAGCTTCCGATGATGATCCGTCGGGCATAGCAACTTACTCAATGGCCGGAGCGGCCTACGGTTTCAATTTCCTCTGGACCGCACCTCTCTTTCTCCCACTGGTTGCCAGTATCGAATATATTTGCGCGAAAATAGCGATGGTTACCGGTACAGGATTGGCAGGAGTGATGCACCAGCACTACTCAAAACCCTTACTGTATGGAGCTGTCGGTCTTCTATTCATCGCCAACACAATTAACGCCGGCACCGATATTGGTGCAATTGCAAACGCGATAAACATCTTTGTTCCTGCAATACCAGCGGTTTGGCTAATACCCTTGATTGCTCTGACAATCCTCGCCATCCAGATCTTTGGTTCATATCAAAATATTTCGACAATCTTTAAACTCTTTACTCTTTCGCTTGCGAGTTACTTCTTCTGCGTTTTCTTCGTCAAATTCGACTGGCTCGATGTGCTTCACCACACCTTCGTACCCCATGTCGACCTCAATCTCGAGTCAGTAATGATGTTGGTGGCACTTCTTGGCACGACGATTTCACCATACTGTTTTTTCTGGCAGGCTACCGAAGAGGTCGAAGAAGAACTGAAACTCGGTCGAACAAAACTACTGCAGCGGCTCGGTGCGACTGACACGGAACTGAGAAATGCGGCATTGGATGTGGATTTTGGAATGCTTATTTCAGTCGTCGTAATGTTTTTCATAATGCTTACCACTGGTGCCACTTTACACGCGGCCGGCCAATTCGAGATTACCTCCGCAGCAGATGCGGCGCTAGCGTTGAAACCGCTAGCCGGTGAGGCCGCCAGTATAATTTTCAGTCTCGGCATAATTGGCACTGGATTCCTGGCTGTTCCCATACTTACTGATTCTGCCGCATATGCTGTAGCAGAGTCAGTCGGATTAGAACCCACACTCAGTGGAACACCTGTTCAAGAAAAACTCTTTTATCTAGTGATTAGCCTATCGATGTTGATAGGAGTCGCCATTAATTTCGCTGGTATCAATTCCATCCAGGCATTGTATATCACTGCTGTGATCAACGGAGTTCTAGCTCCTCCGTTATTGATCGTGATCATGCACATTGCCAACAACAAAACGATAATGGGAAGTCGCGTCAATGGACTTTTGACGAACCTTCTCGGTTGGACTACGACCGTCATTCTCTCGGCGGCATCCTTAGCATTACTTGGAATCATAATATGGGAACAGTTTTCATAGTATCGTATCTGATACCGAAGGAGTGGTAATGAAAATCACACTGTATGGCGCAGCTCAAGAAGTAACCGGCTCCTGTTACCTTGTCGAAACTGCCTGCAACCGTTTTCTGGTCGATTGCGGAATGTTCCAAGGATCAGAAAAGGCGGAGCGCAGAAATCGCATCCCACAAAGGATCGATGCGAAAAATCTCGAAGCTGTGCTGCTGACGCACGGACATCTGGATCACTGCGGGAGACTGCCGTTGTTATTCAAGGCAGGTTTCAAAGGTCCGGTTTATGCAACAGCCGGAACAATAGAAATAGCCAAAATCATTCTATTGGATGCCGCAGGAATTCAGGAGGGCGACACCAAGCGCGAGAATCGAAAAAGGGCACGAGCTGGTCTTCAACCGCTGGAACCGCTGTTCAAGCTAAAAGACGTGCAACGGGTGATCGATCACTTTCGGATCGTCGAATACAACGAACCCTTTAAATTACGATCGAATCTTACGGTCAATTATGTGGACGCCGGACATATTCTGGGCTCAGCCTGCATTGAAGTTGTTGACTATGAAAATGGCGAGCCGTTTAAAACGGTCTTCTCTGGAGACCTGGGACAATTCAACGTGCCGATCATGAGAGATCCAGACGTTATTAATCAGGCCGACGCCGTCATTATGGAAAGCACATACGGCGATCGAGATCATCGCTCGATGGAAGAAACCGTTGCAGAATTCCGAGAAATAGTCAGAAGCGCAATTGCCAGTAGAAGCAAGATTCTGATACCGTCGTTCGCTGTCGGCAGAACACAAACGATTCTCTATTATCTGGCAGAGATGTTTAGAAACGGAGAAGTAGAGCCGATTCCCATTTACCTCGACAGTCCGATGGCAATTACGGCCAGTCGCACGTACTTACAATATGCCAAAATCATGGACTCTGAAATTTCAGACCTGATCAACTCCGGTCAACTAAGACGCGATCTTGCCACACTTGTCACCTGCGAAAGTGCGGAACAATCACAGGCACTAAATACGGTGAACGGTCCTTGCATAATTATTGCAGGAGCCGGCATGTGCAACGCCGGTCGAATCATGCACCACCTTCGACACAATCTCTGGAAGGATAATTGCAGCTTGATTGTGGTGGGCTACCAGGCACACGGCTCGGTCGGCCGCCTGCTGGTTGAAGGTGCAAAAAAAGTTAAGGTAATGGGTGAAACTGTTTCGGTGAGAGCAAAGATTTCGGCTCTAGGAGGATTTAGTGCACATGCCGGTCAAACAGATCTGCTGCGGTGGTTAAAACCAATGACAGGCACTAAACCGAAAATCATTCTGACACATGGCGAGAGTCATCAACTTCAAGAACTCGGACGAGCCATCAGAAACGAATTCGGAATCGAAGCGCAAATCCCCAGTTTGACTGACGGAATAGACCTGAGCGCGGAACGATCAGTGCAATTGAGCCCGTTGACTTAAACCAGAAACCAGTTTTCCGAACTGTCCTAGACCAATACGCCTGCAGCTGGGGTTAACTGCAGGCAAATTGGTTTGGAATAACGTTCTTTTATACGTTTACAGTTTCGGTCGTCTCTTTATGAGATTTCGAAGTAACCTTCTTATTCTTCTCACGCACGATTTCGACAGTACATGGAGCATAACCAGCGACCGTACGAGACACACTACCAAGAAGGTTATGAGGACATCCACGTTGACCGTGAGCACCGACAATTATTCGATCGGCTGACCATTCAGCCGCGGCTTCAATGATCTCATTTTTGGGATTTCCAGCTCGAATTTCATAGTGAACAATTGCACCAGGTATAGTGGCAACTAGTTTTTCACGAGTAGCTTGACAAAGGTGCTCGATCGCCTTCTTTCTTTTAGCATCGACACCATGAATCATATCCTCATACTTGTCACCGAGGCAATCGAGTGGCTCGAGTACAGTTAAGATTTTGAATTGAGTATCACGCGGCCAGTCTCTTTCAGACACTGAAGTAATTACCTCTTTGGAATAAGCGGAGTCATCAACCGCCAGTATTATTTTCATGTTCATTTCTCCACATTTTCGTCAGTAAGGATTTGATTGATAGCTTCGCTCATAACCGTCTACTTTGCACTCGAGGCCTTCTCAGCGCAAATTTCAAGGTCCTCCATCATCCGTTCAGGAATGTCCGCAAGGGTGAAATCGAAAGCCGGTTCTGTCAGTTCTTTTTTGCTCAGTCGAACGATCACAGACGAGCATGGAACGTGAGAGACAACCGCATTAGCGACGCTACCCAAAAGAAGTCGATCGATACCGCTTCTGGCATGCGACCCCATGATCACTAAGTCAGCATTCAGATCGGAACAAAGCTTAAGGAGCTCATGTTTAGCGTGTCCGACAAGAAAATGCCGCCGCACTCTAGCGCCCGGTTTCCGCTTATAAATGTTCCTCGCCATATATTCTAAAACTAGTCTGCCGGACTCCATTTCATCGCGATCGATCATTTCGACAACCTCTTGCGGAATGATCAGAGGGTTCTTGAGCGGGTTGGGCTCAATAACGTACGAAAGATGAAACTCAGTTTTTGCAGGCCAGGTATGATTATCTATAAAATTCAGCATAGCCCGGCCAAACAGCTCATCACATACGGCTACTAGAACTCGGTACCTTTTACTATCTTTGCTTTTCATCAGTCCCTCGCCGTCGCTGGTAGCACTTTTTCAGTGTCACACAATCGGCTCCAGACCTGCATCGACCAGAGGGATGACAATGCCTCGAGGATTTCGCCACATGGTCGAATTCATGCTCACGGACGAGTAAAAATCCGTCTTCGGATTGATTTCAGAAACAGCAAGTAATGTCATATTAGTATCAAAGAGAAACCCAAGGGCAAGAGCCAAAAGCAACTCCCAAGGGCAGCAGGCACCAGAGGATAACTCCGAACCTGAAGACGCCGGTTACACCGGCGTCTATTTCTTTTTTAGTTTAATCTTTATCGATTCTTCTCTGGTTTGGGCGCTAGAGTGAGAAGAAACTCAGTGATTTGTGACACCTGTTCGTTAGACAGCTGAGCAGGCGGCATCGAATACTCGGTTGGTTTGTATTCTTTACCGTCAAAGAAAACGATGGCGCCTGAACGAATTCTATTTTGAATTGTGTTTTTACTCAGTCGCGCACCAATCCCGTCTAAATCAGGACCGCGACGACCGCCGATACCACCGATTTGATGACAGGCTGCGCAACCGCCTGCTTTAAATGCGGCGAGCCCTTTGCGACTCGTTTCCGATGGTTCATGCGGCACGAAGGTAAAACCGCCTGGAAGATCTTCTTTAGTGACATTAGCAGTATGGCCTTTGACTTCAAACAATTCTTCAGAATGTGCCGAAATCAAATATTTGGCAATTTCTCTGGCCGTAGTCTTGTCTAGGCGGACGTGACGCATAAGTTCAGCCGGATCAAAAACACCTTTGGGATAGTTGGGAGGTAACGGCCGTCGATTTGTTAAGGTACTAACTATGTCATCCTCTGTACGAAATTTTTCAATGCCATCAAACGGAGGACCGATTAAGCCACCCTTGCCGAGCATATAGTGACAGTGCAAACAGCCCTCTTTCTCCAGCAGCTGCGCACCGCTTGAAGCATTACTCGATGGTGCTGCAATCGCAAATTGATAAGCCAATGATGCAACTAGAGCAGTGGCAACAAATGCTGGTGCTAAAGCTCGCAACTTTCGCAATTGAGTCATCTTCGTATTCCGTCGTTGGGATTTCACATCTCAGGTATAAACGACTTGCGTCTCTATATCAAGCTGTTTTACTCAACAATCATCCCTTACCTATCCGAACGAACGATTCGATAAAACCTGGATACTGAAATAATCCAAATAGACCGCATCTCCAGGAGAGTTCCAGACAATGAAGATTTTAATTGCACTTGATCAATCTGAATGCTCCGACATGGCAATAAAGTCAGTCTTCAATCGAAATTGGCCGGAAACTGCAGAATTTCGATTAATCAGCATTTTCGAGCCCGTCGCAAATATGTGCGTGGGCTGGCATGCAGCTTATGTCCCTGTCGTGATGATCGAAGCCGAACAAACGATGCTCAGCGATCGAAAAAAATATATTGAAAAGAAGGTAGATGAAACTAAAGCACATTTTCCAAAGAATACCGTTTCCGGAAAAGTAATCGATGGTTATGCCTGGCATGCCATAGTTGACGAAGCCAAAAATTGGAACGCGGATTTAATCATAGTAGGCTCGCACGGACGTTCCGGCTTCTCGCGCTTATTTCTTGGTAGCGTCGCTGAAGCGGTAGCGTCCCATGCTAGTTGTTCAGTAGAAATCATCAAAGGACATCCCCTCACCGATGCAGAAGTAGCTTAAAAGCATCCACACCAGAGAATGGCGTCAACCTCAAGGAGACACATACGCTTATATGTTCGACGGACTCTCTCAATTATATACACACTGCGATCATCTCGACCCGTTTGGAAAGCAGTCGGAACTCCTCCTGGATGAAGGTCTCCGCTCATACGAACCGTTATGCACGCTGCCTATGGGTAAGCTGGCCCTCGTTGCTATCGGAAATCCGCTTCGCGAAGAGGATTCAGCGGCCATTGTTCTAACCCAAACGATGCTGTCAAAATCGAGTGACGAAGATTTTTGTCTTTTCAATCTTGATTGCGGCTTTGCGTGGTTGAAACAGATTTTACTGAGGCATGAGAATGTAATCGTTCTCGATTCGATAGAGGATAATGACGCCGCAAGGGATGGATTTGTCGACATTAAACTAACTCGAGAAGTAATGTACAACTCAGGTTTCGTCATTCGCACATCTCACGGATTATCCTGGCTAGACGAACTTAAACTACTCGATTTTGACCGAACCGGGTCACTTCAGTTTTTCGGAATCAATAGCAACCTCTTTCTTGAAGCGACTTACGAAAACCGGAGTAATTTTCTAATGAGAGCTGCAACCAGACTCCGCGAGTTAATCGACGATTGCAGACTAAATTCCGCCGACAATATTCGGAGGCGATGCAATGCATGAGGCAACCGTGGCATTGGCGGTTTTGAAACGTGCAGTCCAAGCAGTTGAAAATCGCTCAAAGATTGATGACGATACAATACGAGAGTTTGACAGTAAAACAGAAGAAAAGCTTTCTCTCAGAGTCGTAAAAATAACGTTGAATGTCGGCGAGTTCCGAAACATCGATTCTGAGAGTTTGCAATTTACCTTTTCAGCATTGAGGAAAGAATTTGCTCTCACACATCATACACAATTGGAAATTAGATCCATTCCAGCGCTAGCGTTGTGTACAACCGCCTACCATGAGTTTCATCCAGAGCCGGATAATTGCTACTCTTGCACCATTTGCGGTGGCGGTATCGGAAAATTTCTTAATGGTAAAGAACTCGATATCGTCAATATTGAAATCGAAACGAAAGCAGCAGCATGATACGCCCACAACTCAACAAAGGTATAGAAAGTGCACGACGTAACAGATGAACATCTACTCGAACGAGTCCTCGGAGACAATGATCAGCTAGCCGAACAGAATCGCCAACATTTCGACGAGATGGGTGCCTTCGTAGTCAACTTCATGAGTGCTCCCGGTGCCGGAAAAACGACCTTAATCATCGCCTTGGCTGAAAGACTGAAGAAGAACCTTCAGATCTCGGTCATCGAGGGTGATATGGTCGGTGACATAGATGCCGAGAGACTGCGTGCCGCCGATGTCACGGCGTTCCAGATAAGTACAGGACGCAGTTGCCACCTCGATGCCAGCATGGTAGCAAGACTGCTCCACTCACATCCGCATCCTGAAGGACAACTGATTATTATTGAAAACGTCGGAAATCTGGTTTGCCCGGCAGAGTTTCCGCTGGGTGAACATCGTCGAATCGTGCTTTTGTCCGTCACCGAGGGCGATGATAAACCTTCGAAATATCCAGTAATTTTCAACAACTGCGATGCGGTGGTGCTTACCAAGACGGACCTCTTAGAGCATGTCGATTTCAACTGCGAAACCGTAGAAAAAACACTGTCCACACTTAACCCCGGAGCTGAAATATTCAAGGTGAGCGTCAAAACCGGTGATGGATTAGACCAGTTGGTAAGCTGGATTGAATCAGCTTACTCTGACTCAGTAAAACTTATTCCGATAAAGCAGTAGCGCCATCGCTTTTGTAGCGCATCCGGAGGGATTGAACATGGAACGAGGCGTTGTTTTTAGCAAGTCACGCTTTCAAGAATTCTTCGACTTGTTGGCGGAGTTCGGCAAAGTTTTTGCCCCCCGGCGTGTCTCGGAAAAATCATATTCGTTCAAAGAGGTGGACCAGCCTTCGGACATTGCATTCGAGGCACTGCGGACGATACTACCTCCGAAAAAGTTTTTCTTCCAGCAACGTGAAACAATCATTTCGTATGATCAAGACGGTGTCAGGGAAGCCAAGCCCGCAGTTTCTCCTCAAGTTATATTCGGCTTGCACCCTTGCGATTTAGCCGGACTCGGAATCATGGATAAGGTCTACACAGCAACTCCACCGGATCCCCACTACCTGGCGCGTCGACAAGCGACTCTACTGGTTGGACTTTCATGTATGCCGGATAAACATTGTTTTTGCAAAGCAATGGGAACAGACGCGCCGACATCGGACTATGATCTTTTCCTGACCGATATCGGCGAAGAATATTTTGTCCAAATTCATACTCCAACAGCTTTGCAGATGGTCGCTTCCAGGAAAGAACTTTTTTATCCTTCCGATCACGACAAAAAGCAGAAATTCAAAAATTTCTGGTCCGAAAGGGATCAAGCCTTCACCGCCAATTTTGAATCTGACAATTTACCGGCGGTTATGGATCTGGAATGGGACAACAAAGTTTGGGACGAACTCGGTAATCGCTGCTTGAGCTGCGGAAATTGCACGCCGGTTTGTCCGACCTGTTATTGCTTCGATATGGTCGACGTCGCCAGCCTGCACGCACAGGAGGGCGAACGAGTTCGTGAATGGGACAGCTGTCAGTTTGTCGGTTTTGCCAAAGTTGCCGGAGACACTAACTTCAGACCAGGTCCGGTCGATCGTCTAAAGTTTTGGTATCGCCACAAACTGCACGGTTTTGAAGACCCACATGGTCTGCCTACTTGTGTTGGCTGCGGACGGTGCACCGAATCCTGCCCGGCAGGAATCGATGACATTGTCAGCGTGGTCCTCAGACTTCAAGGTAAACCATCCGTCCTTATATCCGATAAAGCTACGGTGGCGAGTTCCACTTGCTGTGGCACAAGCGGCGGCTGTGGTGGCTGCGGGAGCAGCAGCCATGACTAAATCCTCAGAGCGTTCAGTCATGGCAGTATAAAGAGAGGAAACGTAAACATGAACGGTCAACTCAGTGCTACTCCATTTTTGCCAACCCGAGCAGTCATTCGTTCGATTATTCCAATGTCGCAGGACAATTTTCTTTTTCAATTTCGCCTTGACGAGCCTGGCACATTAGTCGATTGCGCCCCCGGTCAATTCGTGCAGCTCTGGATTCCGGGCGCTGGCGAAGCACCCATTTCCGTTTGCTCCGGAAGCGTAGATGGCACACTAGAACTGTGTGTTCGCAAGACTGGTCGGGTCACCGACGCATTGTTCAATCTCTCGGAAGGCGATTGGGTTGGACTGCGTGGTCCATATGGTACTGGCTTTCCCGTAAATCAATACAGAGGAAAAGACGTCGTGTTAATCGCCGGAGGGCTTGGCATCGCGCCGATTCGCTCACTGCTTCAGTATATGCTCGATCACCGAGAGGAATTCGGCAAAATTACGCTGATTTACGGAATGCGACACTCTGAGCAACTGCTTTTTCGACAAGAACTAAAAGTTCTGTTGCGCAGAAACGACATGCATGTCTACATAGCCGCAGAAGAATTGATCGGTCCGGATTTACCTTCGGTTTCCTGGCAACTCGGCAGAGTAACAGACATGATCAAACTGGCAGTGATTGACAAAGATTTTGAAGCCGCTGTCTGCGGACCTCCGGTCATGTACAAATTCGTTGTCTCAGAATTATTGTCAAAGGGTTTGAATGACAATAACATCTGGCTCTCACTGGAGCGCCACATGAAATGTGCAATAGGTAAATGTGGTCACTGCTTCGTCGGGGGCACGTTTACCTGCCAACAAGGTCCTGTCTTCCGAATGGACACGTTACGCTTCTTACCAGAGGTTGTCGAATGCTCATGACTAATTTCTCGGAGACGAGTCCATGAAAACTGCTACTCCATTGCCATCAATAGCGGTGCATGGTCTCACCGGCTGCGCCGGTGAGTTGCTTGTCATTCTCGAGAATCTCGAGAAACTCATTCCATACGTCCGTGTCGCCAGCTTTCCATTTGCCCAGAGCGGTAATCATGATGACAAGCCGGTTGATATAGCGTTCATCGAAGGTAGTGTCAGCCAGCCACACGATCTCGAGCGATTAAAAACGATACGAGCACAAGCCCGCTGGCTTGTGGGTGTCGGTAATTGCGCCGTCTGGGGATGCGTTCAAAGAGGCGGCTGCAGGAAAGAAACAGCGCAAACCATGTTTGAGAAAACTTACAATGACACCGCTGGTGATGACGTCATGCCGGCCACACCTCTATCCGATCACGTTCGAGTAGACGTAAAGTTGTCGGGCTGCCCAATCAATGCCACACAGTTATTGGCAGTAACGGCCAGTCTTTTGAGGGACCACATGCCGTACATCACGAGCAAGCCCGTCTGCCTGGAATGCAAACTCAGAGAAAACGCTTGCGTATTGATAGAAAACGATCTCCCGTGTCTTGGACCAATCACCGCCGGCGGTTGCGGAGCACTTTGCCCTACTTTCGGTGCTGCATGTTATGGATGTTGGGGACCAAGCGAACAACCTCAGGTTGAAGCGATGTCCGTTATACTCCAGGAGAAAGGATACGAGATGGAAGAAGTGATGAGTAGACTTTTCGCATTTGGTGCGCCTGACGAACTTTTTGATCGCGTGAAGCGAACAATGCCGCCCTCGGAAGTAGTTTAAAGAGACAGAAATGACAGAAGAAGAACGCAGAAAAAGGATTGAAATACCCGAGATTTGCAGAGTGGAAGGCCATTCTGCAGTACATATAGACATCGTCGGCGACCAGGTCCAAACTGTGCAGTTGGATGTCTTCGAGGGCATGCGGTTTTTCGAACGTCTGATCATCGGACACAATCAGGACGAGATTCCACACATCACTTCACGAGTCTGTGCAATCTGTTCGACCGGACATGTAATAGCAGCGATACGAGCAGTGGAACATATAGCCGGATTCAAGCCGGATTCTACGACCTCATTGATGCGAGAGCTCATGCACCTCGGCATGATCATCGAATCAAACTCGACTCATATCTATGCACTGGCATTACCTGATTTTCTTGGATTCGACGATGTCCACCAGTTTGCTTCAAACCATACGGAAGACTTCAAAGCCTGGACAGAACTCCGCAACCTGGGAACGCTCATCCAGACTCTACTCGGCGGTCGACCGTTCCATCCTGTCAATTTACACGTCGGTGGTTTTTCAAAATATCCATCTGTTGAAGATTTCCAGAAAATCGAATTGGAACTGCGAAACAAGCAGAGTCTGGCTATCCGGACATGCGAAATCTTGATGAAGTATTCACCTCCTGTTCGACGCACAAGCGAACCAGTTTTCTTTGCCCTGGTACCTGAGAATGACAAATATGGCTACTTTGGCGACCAAATAAAATCGAACAGGGGCTTCCAGACAAGCGTGCAAGATTACAAAAACTACCTGAAAGAGGAAGCAGTGCCATACAGTCATGCCAAACGTTCTTCTGTCGATGGACAGCCAATTATGGTCGGTTCTATGGCACGACTGACACTGTTTTCTGATCGGTTGTCAGCCAATGCAAAGGCGATTTTTGACTCGACGGCGCTGGCAAAAGGAGATCACAATACGATCTGGAATAATCTCGCTCAGGCTATTGAAATCGTTGAGGCATTCGATCGTTGCATCGAGATTGTGAATAGCCTTATCGAAAACAAATCGAACTGGGATCCGTTCGAAAAACGTCAGCAATCAATAACAAAAGTGGCTCCAGTTGATGGCGGCGCATGCGGCGCTGTCGAATGTCCAAGAGGAACGCTCTATCACTATTACGAAACCGACAAACAGGGTAGCGTTGTAGGAGCTGATATGGTCACGCCCTCAGCACAAAATACCTATCGAATCGAACGAGATATTCAGGAAGTGGTGGCTCAAACTATCAACGAAGAATATGACGAAGGTCGCCAGCAAGCTCTGACGAAGAATCTGGAAACGCTGGTCAGAGCGTACGATCCATGTAACACCTGTGCCACTCATATGGTTTCAGTGAAGTACAAATCCTCAAATTAGTCATCAAGATCCATCTCTTGGATGATGAGAGATAGCGGTATTTCTGGCACGCTATTAAAGTGTCGACTGGTTTTGTCATTCAATCAAAAGTTTCACAACAAGTGACGGGGAAAAGAACATGAGAATACTTATTGCACTAGATAGCTCACCATTTGCTG
>CAZRMH010000192.1:0-14850 GCA_964600935.1 uncultured Candidatus Obscuribacterales bacterium | reverse complement strand
CGCACTATGAGGATCTGCCTCGGACAGCGGACAGGGATGTCGCTGAAATAAACGATCGGGTAGCTGAAGTTTTCAAAGGTGTCAGCGCCGAGAAGTTTAAAGCCATGGATGCTGGTGAAAGGCAAAAACTAATAAGCGCGGCCACTGAAAAAATTCTCCCATTGATGCGCCAGTATGCTCAGCGATTGGGTTTACCTCAGGATTTAATCAAGCCTGAGACGATCACGTTCGACTCTCTTCCTGGTGCAAGTGGGAAATATTTGATTGATCAGGATCGGATTGTTTTGGATATCAATCTTCGTTTCCCCGCTAATGAAGCATTTCACGAACTGGTTCACAAAATGCGCGCGCTTGATTTGAAAGCGGCTTTCATTGCTGATCCTGCTGGTGCTCGTCTAGCACTGATGGACCGCATGCTTGGCGATGGAGCTGCGAGAATTCGAGTGGGAAGTGAGATTATCGATAGACCTAAGTTTACCGATCCAAAACTGGCTGCTGAATATCGTCAACAAGTGGAATTCCATATTCTCAACAAGCTCCATAAAGACGGAGTTATCGACGCCTCTCAGGTTCCTGCCAAGAGAGCGCCAGGTGCGGATTTGATTAAAGCTTTCGCTTCAGAAGCTGATATGTTTAGAGCAATTGCCAATGAAGTCGGCAATTTCAGCGAGGCCTGCGACCTGGTTGAACGCACCAAACTCTCAAAAGAATCAAACGATTACGTAGAGGCTAAAGCTAAAGGTTATCGCAACTGGATTGAACATCCCAAAGGCACGGCTGTTGTGAGATTGGCTGTTCATGAGGTATTAACGGGCGAAGCTGGAAAGGGAACTGCTGCTGAAAAAATTAAAGCGGTTAGAGAACGAGTGGCGTTACTCACGGCAGACCGTAAGGGTGATGCAACTTCCGGCATACAGGTCACCGATGAATTAGTCAAACAAGTTATGGAGAGCTATTCCAAGTCGGACCCAAAAGTCGAAGCCTTGATAGCCAAAGATAATGCCAGGCTTCTCTCAGCTGATGGTGCTGCCCGTCGAGAATTTGAATCCCCGGCGCGATCGCTGCGAACTAATCCTTACGTTGAGAAACTGTTGTTGACCGCGACGATCGACCGGGTTGCTCGAGTCGCTGGCGGAGAGCCTGAATACAGCTTTGCTAACGACGAACTGGCCGCGCGTAAAGGCGATATTGCCGAGCGTGCTAAACGTATAAATCGTGAAATGAAAACTGGCGAATTGGAGCCTCAAAAATTGGCAGAATCGCAGAAAGCTTTTGCTGAGTTTGTTGATTACCTGAAATTGGCGTCTGAGCAACAGCGGCTCAATAAAGCCTTGGCCAGCGAAAATATTACTGAGGCCAGGGCATTGGCTCTCAAGATGCTGGACAAGATGTCTGGAAACGCGGAAAACAAAGGATATGCAGATTTCCTCCTGATGAATGGCTTAATCAGCCCGGATGAGCACCAGAGAGTTGCAGGAAAGCCGCTTGCTGAACGTATCGCAACTGCACCTGCAGAGATCCAACCCGGTCTTTTGAAACTTCAAGAACTTGGTATCAAGGGCTGGGAATCACTCGCCGCTGATATTTTGTCATTGCATGAAAGGGGGGAATTGCCTACAAAAGCTCGATTGTATCTGGACAAGACCGGCTCTGGGCATCTCACGACCGGCAAAATCGAGTTGCTAAACACGATCGTCGCGACCGCTAAGTCAAGTTCGCAACCGAGTGGTGGAGCGCCTTCGTCCGCCACTACTGCTGGTGGCACAACCGGCGACGTCAGCAAACTCCCTGGTGCTGATACGGGGGCAACTCGAGAGCCGCTCATTGAGCGACATGACAGTTTTGGTTTCGGTGCGACCGGCACCAAAGCAAAAGATCTGATGGTCCGTATCAGCTATACAGGACCTGACCAGGTTACTGTCGAAAAAATGGTACCACTGTTGGATGTGCCGCCTGATGAGCTGAGAAAACGATTGGATGGTTTAACCAAAGAAAAAATCGCCGACATGCTTGCCAAAGGCGAGAATGAATTGAAGAAAACAGAAGGAGATGCCAAATTTGCGGAAGAACGCAAAGCTCTTGAAGCAAAAATGGAGAGCTTGCGTGAATTGCAGAAACTCCATGAAGGATACGAGTCAGCCAAAAAAGGCGGACGCGAGCTTGAATACTGCAAGGAAACTCAGGCTCGTTTGAAAGGCACCCATGGTAGTCATCCCGGACGCACCGCGCTTGCTATCGCTGGGAAAGCAGGTCTGGCGTCAGCGTTGCTATTACTGTTTAACGACCTGGTACCAGAGGTTAAACTTGGTGGACCTTCGATCAGCGATCGTGTTAACCCGGGCTCTGCGAAGTAGAGTAAGCCATAACCGGAACGCGCTGATTTCCGAAGCGTTGGCGCCGTGAACGCTTGTTAGTAGAGCTTTCTGGGGCTGGACAAAACTGTCACAAAGTTTGGACAAAATACAGTTGTCTAGAGTAAGGAGCGGAACGTGACTGAATTGGGAAATGCGAATAAAGGCGATAATGTCAAAAGCGAAATTCCGGATCGGAATGGCGTCAGGCAGGCTTCTTCCTCGTATTCACGACCGGAGCATTTCGAAATAGCCGACTTTGATGATCAAGAAGGTGAAGAAGATTCTTCCGTGATGCTCGGTGGTGAAGCGGACGAGCTGTTCGACAATCAGGCAATCAAAGCGGCGGCGAACATTAAGGTCGCCGAGAAGGCAGAGCCGGAAGAACTCTACTCGCAGACCGACGGCGCTCCAGACAAATTCGATCTTGAAGACTTGTTCAGACTTGGTGTTGGCGGGCTTGGTGCCGGCGCACTTCTTCGAATGCTTACTTCTGCTCGTGATGTCAGAGTTGAAGCCGCACACGCGATTAAACCGATCGCGGGGACCGGCGAAAGCTCTCGGATAGATCATCAGGGCGAATCATTTGAAGTTAAGGGTCAAGCCCGAGATGGTCGGATATTAATTAGATCGATCGCGCCGGATGCCAACGTCGAGAAAACTCCGGGCACTGCCAATGGTGGCGCGCCGAAGGTCCCCGCTGCGGTTCCATTCGCCGAAGTGAAGCCGAATAACTTCAATCCGACAGAGGGTAAGTTTGGTGAGTTTACGCCCATCAAAGTCGATGGCGATAAATATTATGCATCAAAGGATGGTGTCGTCTTTAAATTCGATGGTGGGAAGCTGGTTGAAACTGCCCAAACTCGTGCACTGCATTTGATACCGGAATTTGACTATAAACAGAACGCTGCTACCCGTGTTGCTCAACCGCCGGTCGCTTTCGATGCATCTCGAGGTCTTGGCTCAATCGCTGACATGCCACCGCAGAAACTCGTGATGATGGACTCGCTGCCGCAGCAAACCGGCGATAGTGTTAAAACTGCCGAGGCGAATCGTCAGGTCAACGAAATTCTCCAGCCTCTGCGAGAGCGACTCAAGGCGGGCGAACAGATTGATGCTGCCACCAAAGAAACCTATTTTGAAAAAGCTCGAGACGTATTACTCCCAATTGCTAATGAAACTGCCAAGTTGCTTGGTTTACCTCCAGTTCGCCGGGAGAGCATCCGATTCGAAGCTCTCGGTCCCGGCGGACGCGGCGGATTTAATCGAAAAACTGGCGATGTTTTGGTTGACTTGACTGAGCAGTCTCCTGTCACGGTGATCGATCACGAGCTGAAACATAAACAGCGCCATCTTGATATGGCGGCCGCTAATAAGGCTGATCCACTGGGTTTTAGGTATGCGCTGCTTGATGCCTGCATGGCGGATATTGGAAAACCGAGTTTGTTAATTACCGAAGTCGGAGTTAAAGAGAGGAGGGTTATTCGCGATGCGGATGCATTGAATGAATTCAAACAACTTGTCAAACGTGAAGTTGACTTTCACCTTGCCGAAACTGGTCTACTCAGTCTGGATAAAGTGTCGCTTGATGAACCTCCGATTAGCAAAAAACTATTAGCGGCTTTTGGCGGAGATCGCGATGCCGTAATGATTGCGGCAATGGAAGAACGCGAACACTTTGCCGTCGTCGAGAAGCAAAATGTTCTTTCTCCTAAAGATTTAGATTCGGAATCGAGAGAGTATATTGAGCAGAAAGCCGCTCAGTTTAAGCGTCCAAAAGCAGAGAGTGAAAAACCACCGGCTGAAGGAGCTGCTAAGGATTCCTCCGCGGAACCAGCAAAGGCTAAGGTCGAAACTCCGTTTCATGAAAAAGCGGCGATCAGAAAATTGGTGGACGGGATAGGCCGTGACACGCTCGGCTACTTCGGCAGAGTGCATCCCGACCTGGCTACTGAATATCAATTTTCAAGAGATGAGACTGGTTCTCGCAAATTGCAAGCTGTGCAAGAACTCAAACGGTTGCGTAAAGAATTGCTTGAGCATGGTGACACCACAAAACTTGCGGATAATCCGAGAGGGAAAGTTTTACTCGCACAACTCGAGCTCGTCACACAGCAGCAACTGATGATTAAGCACTATCGTGAAGGCAATATGCCGGAAGCACGAAAGTATGCCGAATTGGTATTTGCAAAAATGTGTTTGGACCCACAACGACACAATATGGCTGATGTACTGTTTCTCAACAGGCGAGGATTAATTTCCAGTGAAAGAGTAATGTCATCAGCGTTTGCTCCCAGTTCGACTGAAGCTGAGCGCCTTGAGCAGCAGAAAACAGCTAGAAACATGATAATTGAACAAGCGAGAAGCGGCAAAATATCGGGCGATAATCTTGAGGCTCCAATTGCCCACGAAAACCCTCGAGGGCTAGAATACAAGCTGAAGACGCCTGCAATCATCGAGAGAGGAACTGACACTGAGTCAAAGGTAGTTTCTTTGATTCAGCTTCCGGACGGGAAGTTGTTGGCAAAATACGTTGATAGTCAGTCGGCTAAACGCGATGGTGCTGAAAGACCGGTGGTCGATGAATTTTACGGAGACAATCTTCTGTCACAGCTAAGCAAGAAAGTGGATCTGAAGAAGCTTTCCGCTGAGCAGCGAGTTCAATTGGTTTCTGACTTTATCGTTCAGATTCAAACTGAGGAATTTCTTGGTGATACAAATAAAGGCGCAGTCGCTCAACCTGTAGACGGTAAGCCATCGATTAAGTCGGATATTCAAAATCCTGAGTCTCGAGATCTGGTTCGCGCAGAGCAAAAAATTCCTCTGGTCGATGCTCAATCGCCGTTGTTGGATGTCGCGAAATTCAAGGATTTCAGGGCGGCGTTTGATGCCTGGCATGATGCAGTGCTGGCAAGAAGGGAGGCTCAAAAGCTGCGCGATTCACATAGTTCGGCACGCTTGGATATTCGGACTCCGCATGTCAGAGAGAGAATGCGCGCTGAAGTGGAGCAAATGGATAGAGAACTTGCAGCCAAAGCGAAGGAAATCGAACGCTTGCGAAAAACTCTGGACGGTAAAGCTGCTGGACTCTCAGAGCATGACGTTGCCGCGTTTGAGAGACAGTTTGCCATCGAGAGTCTGATGGTACAGCAACAAGCCGCAAAGGACCTTGGGCGCGCTACGAGCACCGGTGAGGCTGCCGCTGCCGCCGGTCGAGCGGACAGAGCCGTGGCGAAGCAAGGTGCGCAACTGCGAGCTTTACTGGGACCACGACCCGAACCTGTCGATCCATCGATCAATGCTGCGGACAATCCAAATGCTCATCCCAATTTTAGACTTGAGGATATCGCTCGAAAACGCAGAACCGCTGAGTACTCGCTTACTGGTTCCGAAGGTCTTGAAGCCCAGCTGGAGGGTTTGAAATCGAAAGGTAGCTTTGGGCAATGGTGGAACAAGGGTAAGATTGCTGGTTTGGAAACCAGAATTGCCGCGGCAAAAGCCGAAGTAATCAGGCTGGATGCTCTTGCTGCTTCACTGCGTGAAGGTGTGATTGCCGATTTGAAGCCTGGCGAAAGTGTGACTATCGGGAAACAAGGCGAAGTTCGGTTGATTGAAGGACATTTTAGAAGCAAGCACGCGTCAATTGTAATGCGCGAAGATGGTTCTCTGGAATTGAGAGATGGCACTGATGGTCAACCGTCTAACAGAGGAATACTTGGCGAAGACGGCCGACCTATGAAGGACTTTGGCACTTTTATTAAACGCACCGCCCGTGATGGTACAGTGACCTACGATAAAGTGTCTGCTACAACACCTTCCATAATTCGACCTGGGGATGAAATTTTTATAGGTCTAGATCCGAAATCTCATGACTATCTGTCTGATACCATGACCATGAAGATAACGGTGCCGGAATCAAAGTCTGGACCTGGTACTAATGGTGGTGCTAGTGCCACACGTCCAGTCACAGGTCAAGCTGGTGAGAAACTTTCAAGCGACCCAATCAAAGCGAAAGAAACGGCTGGGGTCGAAAGAGCCCCTGGTGCTATTCCGTCGGGCGTCGTCGACAAATCGATTGACGAACGTATAGCAGCTGCGCCGAAGGATATTCAACCAGGATTGTTAAAGTTAAAAGAACACGGTAGTGAAGGGTGGGAGACTCTTGCCGCTGACATTATAGCGCTCCATGAAAAAGGTAAATTGCCGACAAGAGCCTGTGTTTATCTGGATGCGATTGGTTCTAAGAGGGTTCCCGGCAAAGTCGAATTGCTCCGCACAATTGTTGCGACAGCAAAATCCGATTCGCAGCCTGCGGCAAGACCGGCTTCATCCGGCACCGCTTCTGGTGGCGCAGCGGCCGAACCCGGTTCAGATGTCAGCGCGAGCAAAGACTCGGTTACAGAGAGGCATGATGTCTTCGGATTCAGCACTGTCGGCTCCAAAGCTAAAGACCTACTTGTGCGAGTCAGTTACACCGGGCCGGATCAAGTAACCGTAGAGAAAATGGTGCCACTTCTGGAGGTGCCACCGGAAGAGTTGAAAAAGCGTTTGGATGGTTTAACCAAAGAAAAAATAGCAGAGATGCTCGCTAAGGGCGAAAACGAATTGAAGAGAACTGAAGGTGAATCCAAGTTTGCTGAGGAACGCAAGGCGCTCGAAGCGAAATTGGAAAGCTTGCGGGAGTTGCAAAAAATCCATGAAGGATACGAAACTGCCAAACAAGCTGGCCGTGAGCTGGAATTCTGCAAGGACACACAGTCTCGTCTGAAAGGCGCTCACGGAAGTCATCCTGGACGCACAGCCTTGGCTATTGCAGGCAAAGCCGGTCTCGCATCAGCGCTGTTGCTTCTGTTTAACGACTTGGTCCCGGAAGTCAAACTAGGTGGACCTTCTATAAGCGATCGAGTAAATCCGGGCTCTTCCAGATAGCTTGTTCGAATTAGTCGTCTATTGCCTGAACTAACAGACTTGATATCTGAGTTTCAGTTATCGAGCAGGCTTGGCAGTTGTGGCGCGAGCGTTCTCATGCCCGCCCTTTGACGTGCGTTATTCCTCATAAAGCTGCGAAAGCTCGAGCTTCGACATTGCATCGTCAAGCTCGAGCTTTCGATATCTTCTTGCAAAATCTGAGAGTTAGCTGCAGATTCGTGAAAGAAATTTGACGTTCGTTTTGATTGAAGTAGTGAATACGGCGCTTATGACTCCACTCCTATCGGTCTTTTGTTGCTGAGTTGAGATTCTTCAGAGAGCGCTGTATGCGTTGTGCGCGGATGGCATTTATCACTGCCTGATCGCGAGGATCTGTGATAACCCATGGAGCATCGCCATCCGCCAGTCCCGGAGAGACTAACAGTTCGTCGTCACTCTTGCCGGCCATCCAACCTTTAAGAGTAGTGATCTTGACACCGCCTTTGGTGCCTTTTGTGGAGTCAAGTAGGTCTTGAGGTAATAACTGAACGACATCCGAGTTGTATCGATCCAGCAGCTTGAGCGGCGGCTCCGTCAGGAAGGTCGGTGGCTTTATTTCCGGATTGCCTGATGGTCTCCAGTGTGGATTGCCGTCAGCTGTCGGTGGCGGAGTTGACTTAAATTGCTCGACGAGGAAATGGTCGAGCGTTTTATTTCGGTAGGCTTCGCGTTTTTGACTGAGATCCGACCATCTTGCGGCAAAGGCTTCACTGGTAACTTTCTTCTCTGCCCCCGGACTAATTGGCATGTAAACTAGCTGTTCAACTGCAGTTTCATTGAAATTATCACTGATGACTACGTGCTGCCGGCCGAGGGCTTTTTGATCCACCCAATTTTTGAACATGATAGCTAGTTCTTCCGCCGGAATTTCGTCCTGCTTGGCAAGCTCCGGTTTGTATTTGAAAAGATCTGTCGTAAATTGTTTCATCAATGCCGGCGATGCTGCGGACATGAACTTGACCGCATCATCTTTTTCTCCACCAAGAGTGATTGGAAGTTTGGTTTTTCCACCAATCTGAGTGGCGTCGATTTTCAATTTGAGTTGATGGGAATCGTCGACCGTGATTTTGGCTCCTTTCAGTTCGCTTCCATCGAGGGCTCGTTGCAAGTATTCGCTTGCCAATTTTTTATTTGTTTTAGGATACTGTGAGTCGCGCCCGAGCCAAGGTCGCTTGTCCTGGTAGCTGTTTGCCCAGTCACCTCCGCGGTTGAAGTTGAATCCAGCTTCGCGAACCTCTGGTGCTTTAAAACCGAGGGGATCTAGGACGACATCAAATTTTTGCGAAAATGGTTTAACCATGAACGGATCGCGTACAAGAGCGCGTTCATCTAGAAGACCAAGTGAGCGGTCGAGCATTGGCGTGTAGTCAGATGGTTGCAGCCAGCTCGTTTCAACCTGATTATCTGTTACTTTTTTGTCTGGATTTTGTGCATTCCACATGTGAATGAATATCGCTTTTCGTTCGTCGTAGCTCTTCCTGGTCACTGTTTCAGTGCCGCTAGCCATCGCGAACTTCTTCGCTTGATCGATCTCGGTAAAGCTTGGTGGCTGGTCACCTCTGCGAGAACTTGATGAATTATAGGCCTCTGTCCAGGCACCGAGGGCGATATCTTTATCCTTGTCGCTTCCAAGCATAACCATGTCTTTGAGAAGCGCTTTCGCCTCGACACGGGTGGTCCACACTTTGCTGTCTACAGCCAAGTCAGATAGAGTTGCAGTGGCCCGCTTAAAGTCCTGAGGTATTTTGCTGTCCGCGAGCACCCACGCGCATGCCAACCGGACTCTGTCATTTTTGTGGTTCAGTCCACGAATCAACTCCGCGCGCCGTGGATCATCTTCTTTCTCGATTGGTCGCCTCGAAGAAGTTAAGATACCATCTACGGTGGCTCGGTCATTGTGTGGCTGTCTAGAGTTAAGCAACTCTTTGATGTGTTTAGCGTCGCCCTCATTTGTACCAGGCAGTTGAGCGCCGATGCCTGAACGATCCGCAACACTGAAGTATAGTCTGTTGACCGTTTCATCTTGCATAACTGTCGGTACTTTGGGATCCAGGCTTGGTTTTTCTCTCAAGCCAGGACGCCAACTCGGTTGTGATTGAACACCCGTCTTCGAATCCTTCAATTGCAATGACAGTTTGTTGAGCTCGTTCAAATTCGGATTGCGGTGTCGTTGAGCTGCTGATATCGTCCGAAATGCTGACCAATCAGTCTCTCTCCAGTCAAATCTTCGTGATGGAAAGTATGACTCCTTCAGTTCTTCCGACTTAGGGATTGACGCTTTCGGTACCTCATCGCCTGAGGTCATTTGATTGAGAATAATACTTAGCCGCTTATCAATTTCAGCGTCGCTAAGGTCACCATACGAGAATGCTGGCAGTTTAAACTTCCCGTCAGGGCCTTTGCTCAAACCACCTTTCTCGGTTCCGAGAAAATCGAAGCCGTCCGCATCGTAACCCATCAGTGAGAGTTTGAAGCCTTCTTCTTTCTTCGGTCCGGCCCCGATGCAACTTTGCATGTTAAGTGAGGGATTTATTCGCTGAAACTTGTCGATCGGTTTTTCCACAGGGGGATAGAGCCAGCGAACCTTCGCTTTTACGTCCCAATCGGACCAGCCCATCACTTTGGCGATTAAAGCCTCTTTCTGTGCGCGAGTGCCATGGGCCGCAACGTGATCGACAAAGTTAAGGTCATACGGTGGGCGACTTACATAATCGGTAATTCGATCAAATGCTCCTTCTACGATTTTTTCTGGAGGAGGGGCACCCGGAACACTTCCGCTGTTGTAAGCTTCCGTCCACTTAACGTATGCCAACAACTGATCGTCGCGGTTGCCGATTCTAGTCATCGCCGTCAATAACTGCCTTGCTTCACTGCCGGCGGTGGCAGTCGTGAATTTGGTTGCGATTTTGGCAAGTGTCGATACGCCATCTTCTCGATCGAGTGGCAGCTTGCTTTCTGAGAGCATCCAGGCTGCGGCCAGTCTGATCCGTTCTTCCGGGTGCTTCAGCGCGTTGAGAAGAACTTCTCTTCGCGGATCATCTTGTTTTTCAATCGGTCGGTCTGCGCATGCGGAGAAAATGCTGACTACGGCCTTTTCATGATTGAAGTCTTTGGATGCACCGGCAATCGCATCACTCATGTGAGTAGCACGTGCGTCGTTGCTCATGTCCCATTGGAGTTTGGGACAGCCATCTCTCATCCAGGCAGTGCCTTCAAGCAAGTCAGTACTACTGCCTATTTTTGCCTGAGGGTATTCAGCGCGCTTCAACTTGAGGAGTGCATCGCCCGCTTCTAAACGCCAAACTTCAAAGCCACCAAGGACGGAGGCGTCTTTCAATGTTGTTGATGCTTCAGCTCTCAGTGGATGATCTGCCGGTAGCTTTGAATCGATGATTGCTATTGAAGCGGCTAATCGAACGCGTTCGCTTGATGTTTTCAGAGCATTCGTAAGCACTGTCAAACGCGGATCGTCTTTGTTTTCTATCGGCTTATCTTTGACTGACGCGATCGTTGCTTTGCAGAAATTGTCGGCATCCTGCTGCGATATTTTGCTAGCTTTTAACTTATCGGTGAAAGCAGATAAATGTTTGGCATCGTTTAAAACGTCTCCGGTTAATTTAGTTCCGGCTGACTCGATAACCGATCGTAGCGACACGCGAACATCTTCGATACCCGCATGACCTGATAGTTTTGATCCTGACAATTCGCGCAGGGTGCGAGCGGCTTCGATTTTTGCTTCTGAAGTCGCCGGCAATCCTGATTCGGCTATGGCAATGCCACCGGCTAAACGCACGCGTTGATCGGGATGCTTTAACGCCTGTTGCAGTGCAGCGACGCGCTGATCGGTCGTGCTAGTCAAAGGAAGATCTTTGACCGACGCGAACATATCGGAGATCAGGAATTGATAGTGCTGAGGTTGCTCTCCGATTAATTGCGAAGTGATTTTAGAAGCATCACCTTCCGGAGTGCCCGTCAGTCTCTTCGGCGCATCGGCCTTCAGCCAATTGGTACCGTAGAAAAGCGATTCTACGGCCAGCTTGGCGCGGTCTCTCACCTCGGGAATATAACTGCCAGGGTTGGCCGGATCGAGCACCGAATCCGGTCCTCTTGCTCGCAATGCTGCAAACGAGCCCATGTAGCGAAGATTGTAAATCGAATCGATGCATTCAAGTTGGACCTGTTTGCTCTCGTACTGCAGTGCTTGATGCTCTTTTGAAACGTTCTTGCCATGCGCTTTTGTCGTTTTATCGTAGACATTGTTTTCACGTTGCAAGAAGAATGTGAGGAGCGCCCCAGCATTACTTGGTGAGAGACCGAAGTAGTCGACTTTCTTTCCTGTTCCCATGTCGGTTCCGAGGTCACGCTTTGTAATTGAGTTCACTGCATCAATGAGATGAAGCTTCGCTGCGCCCGGAAGATCATCTGGCGCCTTTTGGATTGCAGTGACAATGCATGCCACCAGCAAGTCTTTGTTTTGGACTCGATCATTGTTTTGAGCCGTCCAGGCTGCCAGGTCTGATAGGGCTGCGGCAGCCCGCACTCTCATATCCTTTGCTTCATCTGCCGCAAACAACTTTTGATCGGCATTTTTGATGATGTACAGCAAAACCTTCATCGCCATCTCTTGATCTGGCGCAGGCAATTCCTTGAAATTGGTCAGATTTTTGAACTGCGGATCTCTCTCTCTTCTCCTGACACCATACTTCTCAACGTCAGCTCGAACGGTCTCGGCATTATCAATCGTCGTCGACGAACTGAAGAAGTGATCTAGTCCGCCCAGAAATCCCGACCAGAGGTATGCCTTGGCACTCTCCTTGGCCTTCGCCTGTAGCTTTCCCTGGTCGAGTAGACCGAATTTAGCTTCGTTGTCGTTGATCCATTTCAGAACTTCAGCATCGCTTATCGTTGTCGCCTTGCCTCTGAGCATATCCTCGACTTGAGAAGAATATTCAGCCACTGCAGGTAGTGCATCCGGATCTTGATAAGCACGAATTCTGTCGTGCGCGGCGTAGAGGGTTTCGACAGCAACTGGGTCGCGCTCGATGCGCAAAAGATGATCTGGTCGAATGTTCGGCAGACCGCGAGCCGACAATTGTTCTGCTGTTAAACCGAACGATTGTGGATCTAATTTGAAAATTGCTTGCAGTGCGGCAGCGCGCACGTAAGGGTCGTTTTCGACGAATGCACCCTCAGTAGTTTTCAATCTCTCTGCGATTAAGTTTACGTTGCCGTCTTGTTCACCTTTACCTAAAGTCGACAGACCCTGGATCGCGGCAACTCGCATCATTCCGTGCTGTCCCCAGCCCTGCGATCTTTGTTTGGGCTTCAGAAATTCTTTTAAATTTTCTTCGAGGAACATTCGCTGTTGCGCAAAATCTTTGCCTTCGAAGATTTTGTCGATTTGACCGATCACAAGCAATTGGGCTCTGGCACCTTCAGCATTGGATTTCGCTTTATTCAAGTCGGGTGCGAATTTATCAATTGGTTGATAAGGAATTTCCAAAAGCTTATTAGCAAAATCAGCCAGAGCAATCTTCTGCTCTTGAGGCAAGTTTGCCCGTCGTTCAAGCAATATGCTAAATGCTTCCATGGTCAGCTTAATATCGGGACGCGGCGGGGTCACCGGTCCCAACTGAGCAAACAAACTATCATTGATTAGCTTTGTATATTTATTTCCATCGCTTGAACCTTCCAGATCCATCAGGGCAAGAGTCGCTCTGAGTTTTTCTTTTCGCTGTAGATCAAACTTCGCCATACTTTCGGTGTTGCCAGGAACTAGTTCCGGTAAGGCACTACCTGCGATACCAGCAAGTTCCGCAACGAATGCGTCATGAAATGTTCCTTTAGGGCTTTTATCGGCAACAGTTTTTTGCCATTGCTCGTAATACTTTTCGAACGCATTCAGACCTCGCGGTTTGCCGGCGCCAGCATCAGCGTCACCTGGTTTGGCTTCACTGACTTGAACACCATCAGCTGGAGCTGGTTTAATGCCTGCTTGCTGCGGTTGATTGGGCTGGCTTTGGTCAGGTTTTGGTGCGGATTTCTCTTCCGCTTTCGCATCAGCTTGTGGTACTGCTACCGCAGCTGGTGCTGGTTTTTCAGCGCCTGGGCTGACCGCTTTAGCATTTTCCTCGATTCGAATCTCATGTGCTTTCACAAGTGCAGCGCACATGGCTTGTACATCAGGATCGGCATCGCGTTTGGCAAGCTTACCCAATTTTTCCAGCAATTCGCCTTCCGACAGTCCATAGCTCTCGGTCATGGAATGGAGTCTTGATTTGGCTGTCACATTCGGATCAGTTTCTTCAATTCGTTTAACAAGAATCAAATCAGAGAGCTGTTTGAGCGCTTGCATTTTGAGATCTTTGTTAGTCTCCGAGGATTGTTGCTCCACGATGTTGAGACACACGCCTGCGTACTTGCCTGTTGCCATCGCACCGCTTCGCCATAACGCATCGGCAGCTACAAGTTGGGTCTGCGGATCGGATTTATCGAGAGCCGCGTTTTGCAGAATTCCGAGAACTTGATTGACAGTCACTTTTTGTTCGATTGGTTCATCCGGCACTTTTACTTCAACCGGCGGAGCACCTTCGCCACCACCCGATACATAGTAAGAATAACCTGGGACGGTAACGGTTCTTTTCGCTAAAACGCCACCCTCTGGCAATTTGCCATCCTTCTGCGCCAGAAAAAGCAAACTGATAGCATCTGCGACTTTTGTCAATCGATCGGCGGATTTTTCCGTCGACAGCGTACCAGGTTCCGCATGAAGAGCCGGTTTATGGTCGTGGCTTTTTTTCCAATCTCTTAACGATGCGCCGGAAGGATGAAATAGACCAAGCAAATCATCTCTGACTTTCTCTACTTGCTTTTGATCTCCGGATGCAATCGCTTTCTGGGTTTTATCGAATTCTGCGCGAACAGATTGATTTTTGCCGTCGCCGATTCTTGGCGCATAGGCATCGAATACTTTTTTAGCGGCGGCGCCAGCATCGAATTTACTTACCCCGCCACTACCGAAACCGGTATCCTTGCCCTCTTCGTCGAGACCAGAGCCTCTGCGAATCAGCGCTTTATCCATCGATGCAGCCGGGTCACGACCGCGCATTCGCGCGACTTTGTCTGACGCACCATCGTACATCAAAGGTAGCCAAACACCGTCGGCTGCCATGAACGCACCGCGAGTCACCTGCTCTGTTCTGTGCATCCATGCGGTGGTTTCGATTATCTTTGCGACTTCGGCTGCGCCTTTGCCCTGGAATAGCATGCCGCCGCCAAGTAGCTTGCCGACACCCTGTCGAGCTAGTCCCTGTGTCACATCCAGCAAGATTGCTTTGTGTCGAAGATCGCGAACGGTTTCACCGGCTTCGCCCATTTGCCGAAGTGCTGGATCTAGAAAACCACCTACGCCGAGGAGCACACGTCCTGTGTTAGCAGCGACAGACAAAGAGCGACCGGCCGTTACTGCGGCTTTAATTCCGATGCCACCACTTGCTATCATCCCGACGTCAAGAGCGATTGCGGCAACTTT
>CAZRMH010000191.1:0-15010 GCA_964600935.1 uncultured Candidatus Obscuribacterales bacterium | reverse complement strand
TCGCCATAGTGTGACCATGTCCCGAAGCGAAGAAGAGGAACTGGTTCTCGAAGTGAGCGGTGACGACGGTGAATCCGGCGGCGCAATTGTGACTGGTTCCGAGGAAGGGGACGATTATGACAATACGGACGGGCAATTTAGAGAAAACGGAATTGGCTCTTCCTCTTAACAAAGAAAAAGAGGAATGGCTCAAGGGTAAGATTCGCGATATCCCGGATTTCCCCAAGCCAGGCATCCTTTTCAAGGATATAACGACCTTGATGAAGGACGCGGAAGCCTTTCATTTCACTTTGCACGCCATGGCCCAGCGCGCGGCGGAATTGAAGCCGGATGTCATTGCCGGTATCGAAGCTCGTGGATTCATTCTGGCACCGCCGATTGCCGACATCCTCGGAGTCGGATTTGTGCCAATTAGAAAGCCAGGAAAGCTTCCCTATAAAGTAGAACGGGTAACTTACGATCTCGAGTACGGTAGCGACACGATTGAAATGCATATCGACGCGATCGACAAAGGTCAGCGCGTGGTGCTGATTGACGACTTGCTTGCTACTGGTGGAACTGCAAATGGCGCTTCCCAGTTGGTCAACAAAGTTGGCGGAGAATTGGTGGGACTCGGTTTTGTTGTTGAGCTAGGTTTCTTGAACGGTCGCTCGAAACTCGATAGCAAAGCTGAAATTTTCTCGCTCCTTAACTTCGAATAGTTGCAATCGAATAATCTCAATTCCTGACGAAACTGGGAGCCAACAATGTCGGCTCCCAGATAAGTTTTTTCAGTTTTCGAAATCAGCTATCTATCTGCAACTTGGCGCAAAGTCGACTGCGTTTTCGAAGTTGAAAGTAACGCCGTTTCTGCACGACTCCATCACAGGCTCAGGTGTTGTGCTGAATTTGTGATGATGATGGTGATCAACGTTTTCGCAATCTCTGTCCTGACAATCTTTGCTGTCATCTTCGCAGTTCAACGTGCACTTTGACTCTTTGCACCAGGAGTGATTGTGCCCGGTGTGAGCGAGAGCCACGAACTGACGACCAGTAATCGAGGAAGGCATGTCGGCCATCCCGCGGTAGTCGCCGACCCATGGATACTGCTCGAAGATGGCGGATGGATCAGTTTTTGTGACTCTTAGTTCGCTGAGAACGTGAGGCACGGAAATAATTTCGCTATGGTTGCAGATTCGTTCTTCAGAACAGCATTGCTCGTTGGCGGTTTGTTCAGCCTTAAGAAACAGCTTCTCTGCTTTGTCGTGGCGACCCATCTTATCGTAGAGGCACGCCATGATCGTATAACTAGACGGCAACTTCTTGCTGTACAGGCGGTTTTCGAGACTTGTAGCTACTTTGTAGTATGACTCGGCTAGGCGCCAGTTTTTCTCACGCTCATACTTTTCGGCTGCAGCAATAAGCCTGGGCTGGGTGCTGAGAACAAAACCAATCATTCGATCGCGAGAGAAAGAAGCCTTTTCGAACTTCGCGATGGGTACGAAGAACTTGTTGAGACAGCGAAATTCACCAGCATGCTCCATGCATGCCGTGTAAGTGAAAAAGTACAATAGCGCCGGAATCGGCATCAGGAGTGCCCATCTGCGCAGGCATTTTTGTTTCGCTACAGGAAATACTTCATGAGAAACCGCAAATCCGTTGGGTTTCAGTATCGAGACGATGGCTAAGAGCCCATAAAATCCACTCAAGATCAAGCTGGCGATCGGCACCATGCGCATGTGAGGATTGTCTCGAAGCATCCAGGCAAACACTAATCCGGCGGCGACGAAATACGCCAGGTTGAATAACTTACGCTTGACCATGAAAAGATCGCTCCTTTGGGGAAGGCTTTAGTCGATCATACCCTCATATGCGAGAGGGTTGTCAAGTTAATAGCTGGATTCAAATTAATTACGGACAGTCGGCAGCCTGTGCGCTTTTGCGACGAAGGAAGTCTTTCGCCGTACTGTCGGTTGGCAAGGGTTGCTTCCCACCGCAGCTCGAATCGCCCGAAGACCAAATTTCGTTGCTCTGTGGCACTTTAGACACTTTCCTAAAATCCTTGCCAAATTTTTTCTAGGTTTCGTCCTAAAAATTCTGCCGATTCTGTTAATCGAAACAGCGGTTCTTCTCGCAGCCAGGTGTAGAAGAACCGCTCTTCTTTTGAGGAGGCTGCACGCGGTCGGTCGCGAGCAGAAGTCGGATTTCCAAGATAAGGTGTATTTGAAGAGTTTTCCAGTTTGACTAGCGGTTCTAAGAGGCATGAATAAAGTACCCGCCCGCGTTTTAGAAGCTCCAGACGGAGAGTCGGTAATGGAATCGGACCCAGCATCCTTTTACCCAGTCACGTTTTCAATTTCGAAGAAGCCTACAGTCAAACAGAGACTGCAGGACATGAAGTCGATCCTTCTAATTTTTGGCGCCATTTTCATAGTGGCATTTCTCGTTCCGCCACTCACAATTTTGTTCGGTAGTCCGCTCTTTCTAGTCACTGGTAATTCCGCGTTTTATGTGTTTTCGATGTTTTTAATCGGAGTCGCCATCGGCGTCGGTACTGTTTATTCGATGCGCTTGATCACTTTAGCTTTCATGAACGGTAGTCAAAAGAGAATAAGTGAACTGGAAACGAGATTGAAGGCTGGTTCAGAAAACGTCGTTTCCGACCTCGATCTGCTGATCACTGAAAACTTGAAGTGCGGTCGACCGCAAGTCGCTGAGTACTACAGTAAACAGCTTATGTCCCTCTGCGAAAACGCACACCACAAGGACATAGTTGTTCCTGATTTGATGGTGTCGACGAAAGCTTGGGTGTCGCGACCTGAGTATCACAAGTCACTAAATTATTTTGCACTGTGGATGTTCGAATCGCATGGACTCTTGTGTTTGTCGAAAGATCATCTTGAGTATGAATCTTCGCGAATCAGCTTTAGAGTCGATTTGAAGGACATTGTCGATATTGGTGTTGATCATCACTCGCGCTGGATAAAGCCATACCCACTGCGTTTCATTAAGATTCGGTTCCGTGAGCGCGAATATGGTACCGAATCAACTTTTATTCTGACACCATATTTGGTTCAGACCGATACTGTTTGGGATATAAATAAACGTGTTGCCGAATGGTACAACGAGCTGACCAAGGCGCTTCAGAACGTCTAATCAGACGACCCAGAGTCTAGTCGAATGCTTAACAGTCTTATCCGCACTTAACTGTTTGATTGGAACCGGCAACTGAAATTTTTGCCGTGTGTTAAACGTCTGGATCAATCGTTTCGTGGCGCGCGTTTAGCGGCTATGTGTAAGAGCCCTGTGCTGTTCTAACGGAGATTTCTCCGCCCAGCAACTCTTCTTTTCCTGTATCTGTTTGAACTATAAGGGCACCACTCCTTGTGATGTCAATGGCGATGCCTCGAACCTCGCGAGACGGAGATGTACAGATCACTTCCTGACCAAGCGTTATTGAGTAGAGTCTCCACTCATCGAGAACCTTCTCGACCTCATTCCTGTTCATTAAATCGTAGACTGCTTCTATTTGATAGCAAAGTTCCAATGCCAAAGCAGTGGTATCAACTTCGGTGCCAGTCGCTGCTTCTAACCAATAGAGTTTTTCCTTCAATTCATCCGGAATCGCTTCTTTTTGAAAGGTCGTGTTGATGCCGATTCCAATAACTAAAGCCGGATGCGTTCGATCACCACTGGGTATTTCCGCGAGAATGCCACCAAGTTTTTTTCCATCGTAAATCAGGTCGTTTACCCATTTTAAACCGATGCGCAAACCTGTGGTGGCAAAAATTGCTTTCGCCGCCGCAACGCCGATTCCCAGGGTGATCACGGGCAACTCACCAATGCTTCTCTTCGGACGAAGTAAGACGCTCATGTAGAGCCCCGAATTCGGTGGTGACACCCACTGTCTTCCTAATCGTCCACGACCAGCGGTTTGTTGGCGCGCGAATACAATCGTTCCCTCAGGCGCGTTTTCCTTCGCTAATGCTGCGATTCTTGTGTTGGTCGAATCGATAACATCGTGAAGTTCAGTCGCTTCAGAACGACCTACAACCGTTGTTTTAAGCTGCTCTTTGAACTCAGCGAGATTGAAGATTGCGATTTTCGGTCTCCTCAAGTAGTCAAACGCCTGACGGAGTCTCCTACTAGGAACGCGCGACAGCCGTATCGATCTGAGTGTTGCCGGAGAGCAACTTGTGAATTGGGCATTTGTCTGCAATCGCTTTCAGCGATTCAACTTGCTCGTCAGTGAGGTCACCCGACAACTTCACTTCGCGCACAATGCGTGGCTTGGTGCGCGACTCGTTTTCTGGGTCGGTGATTTTTTCCTCGCGAAGTGTGACTTCGACTCCGGCTACTTTCCACTCTTTGCGCTGCGCGTACATCTTGATCGTCATGGAGGTGCAAGCTCCGAGGGCGGCGAGCATCAGTTCGTGAGGCGACGGTCCGAGTTCTGACCCGCCGTCTGACGCTGGAATATCAGCCAAGAATGAATGCGACCCCGCTTTGATTTCTTGTTTGAATTCGCTATTGTTTTTTACAACTACATCCGCCATTTCAGCCTCCTGGTCTTGATAGAACCGATCGTGTTAGTTCATTCCCGAAGCACTGTCCCCGGCCGCCGAAAGCGGCGGTTCAAACAAACTATGTATCTCTAAATGGTAAACTCTTGACTGCATTCCCACCGTTAAGTTTAAGCAGCATGTTTACTCTAGAAACTGACCGCCTCATTTTGCAAGACTGGAAGCGCTCCGATTGGAAGGCAGCGCACGCTTATGCGAACGATCCGGAAGTTTCGAAATTTATGATTTGGGGACCGAACACCGAAGCTGAAACCAAGGACTTCATCGACACAGCAATCGATGTGTCTAGAGTCAAACCTCGACGAGGCTATGAGTTGGCTATGGTTCTAAAAGAAACCAACAGCATCGTCGGTGGTTGTGGGCTGCAAGTCGTCGGTAAAGAAAACGCGACCGGCATGGTTGGCTACGTTCTGCAACGCGACCTCTGGGGCAAAGGACTGATGACGGAAGCCGCGGCGCGCATCATCGAGTTTGGATTCACTGATTTAAAATTGCACCGTGTCTACGCGACCTGCGATGTCGACAATATCGGCTCGAGGCGTGTAATGGAAAAATGCGGAATGAGAAGAGAAGCGCATTTCGTCAAAGATATGTTTATCAAACAGAATTGGCGTGACACCTATCTGTACGCCATCCTCGAAACAGAGTGGCTAGCAAGTCGTTCGCCTGCGCAGAATTAAAAGGTTTTGAAACATGAGCGGTGTGTATGGTCGACGCCAAAATTTCGTTCAAATGCTCGAAGGAATTTTCAAGCGGAGGTACACGGGAGGTCCTTCTGATTCCAACACGTTTTTGTTTCGAGAATTGCCAGAGGACTCTCAATCAAAGATATTAGAGCGATTAAACACGATAACCGCGGAAAAGCCATTCATCATTTCGTTTGCTAACGATGGAAGTTGGTTCTCTATCACAGACCAAAGTTTTTTCTGGGAAATTGACGATACTCTGGGGCACTTAGATTGGGATGCTCTTGAGTCCGTAGATTCGCTCCACCCAGGCTATGAAGGGAAAACGATCGACCCGATATTGGTCCTTAAGGATAGAACTGGCAATGCGTATAACGTGAGATTAGAACTTGGAAGCGGCAAGTACCGAATGTGGGATTTATTAAAGCAGATCGTGATGCAGAGAAAAAGGTCTGAAAGCAAATTCGCCGAGGATAGTGGCAGTGACGGCATGTGAGCACCGCCCATGGTGCAGTCTTAAAGGCTAGTCTGATTATCTAAACTAGAAGAACGTCCGAGGCTACTGCAATTCCTGGATCGTACGGATCGAATGAGTGCGGATCGAAGTTCGTGGTCGAAACGAATTGGTCAATTACGGATGCAAGCGAAACTTGACTCCAGTTGGGATACGGCGCATCCATCAACCTTGCTGTCTCTGCTGTTGGATTGTCTGTTTGAGAGATCATTTTGGGGCTGATGATCTCTATGTCTGCTGCGATAGTGTATTCATCAAGAACAAGCGGAAGCGAATTCGCGCGCGTCTCGATATAAAGCATCGGTGCTGCACCGGCGAGAGTTGATCGGATATCAGTCGCGTTGAAGTCAATCAGCTCGTCTTCGGCAATACCGCACATCCCGCAAGTGCAAGCTTCAGAAGGGACTTCTTCGACTTGATCCGCACCATCTATAATGATGATGTCTTCGATGCCCAAATTGACACTGCTCTGCATGACGCGAGCTATAACGTCATCGATTTGAGCTGTCTGTGCACGGGTGGGGGTGTCGGACCCGGCTTGTGGGACAGTGGTTGACATAGTTGGGGATAGCCTTCTCTTTTGATATGGTTTAAGACTAAGCCGCATTTGTGAACATTTGGTTCCTGTTTTTAGTCTAAAGCCTGCCATCTGCCATGGTCTCAGCGGTTTGGAACTTTGAAAAAACTGGAGCAGTTGCTATAAACTTTTGATATTACGGATTGGGAAAGAAAGACAGAATCATGCAAACCAGTATTGACACAGCTGCAAAACTTCTCGCCGACGCTAAACATGTCACAGTGCTGACGGGCGCGGGAGTGTCGAAGGAAAGTGGCATTCCGACATTTCGCGATGCGCAAACAGGCTTTTGGGAAAAACATCGACCAGAAGATTTAGCCACTCCTGAAGGCTTTCTCAAGGATCCAAAGCTGGTATGGACCTGGTACGACTATCGTCGGAAATTGCTGGGTGGTGTTAAACCAAACCCGGGGCATGAAGCCATTGTCGAGCTTGAAAAACTGATTGATACAGTTACGGTCGTTACGCAGAATGTTGACGGCTTGCATCAACGAGCTGGCTCAACCGATGTAATCGAATTACACGGGAGCATTACTCAGTTTTTTTGTTTTGATAATCAGCATGACGCGGATGACGTTCCATTTGATTTGGAAACTCCGCCGCTTTGTAGTGTGTGTGGTTCGATGATCCGGCCGGCTGTGGTCTGGTTTGGGGAAGCGCTTCCTCAAAAGCTTTTGCGACGCGGAATCAGCGAATGTGAGGAAAGCGAAGTCATCCTGGTTGTGGGAACCTCATCTCTTGTCCAGCCGGCGGCGTCTTTGCCGTACTCTGGCTACCAGCGCGGTGCCAAAATCGTAGAGGTCAATCCGGACGCCACGCCGATAACCGAAATCGCTGCTGTCGTGCTTCAGGGACCTTCTGGAGAGATGCTACCAGAGGTGGTGGCAGCCTTGAAGCAGCTAAAACTCTCGAAGTAATCCTCGTTTGCTTAATCTCCGCATGACAACCGGTGTAAGAAGCTGTTAGCTACGAGCGGAAATTTTTTTCTGATTTTATAGACTGCGGATATATCGCACCGTACTAGATTAATGTGGTGCTATGAACCAGACCGGTGGTGTTGGTGTTGTGGGGGGGAGCAGCGAGGGAGAGGCGAGGGACCTCACTAGTTCTAAAATTCGGAGGCTGTTTCAATTTCTGAATGAGCAAGCAAGCAATCTTAGTCAATTTCTGCTATGGGGGACTACTTCGTCTCGAAAAATGTCTTGATTAATGCTTAGTAATGACACTAGATGTGGTGTTTTTTGATTTGGTCCTACGCTATGGCGCAAGCTAAAAGCAAAAGACTGTCGAAGATCCACTATGCTCTACTTTTCTATTCGCTGTATATGCGCCAGATCTGCTATCGAGATCTGAATAACTCCTAACGAAATCGACTTGATTTTTTCGCTTTGATTTCAGAGTGCCAGGAAATCGGATTCCTCGCGGAGGCGTATCTAGACTGTATATGCGACTATGACCTTTTTGTTGGACTATGCAACCGGGCCACTGGAATGTTACGGTAACAGCAATTCAAATTTACAAAGGAGCGACAAACTCTACCTTAGCGCTTAGTAAAAGCAGGGACTGCCTCTATATGTAGTGGCAATCTGGTGGGGGAAGTGTGGTGAGATTCCACCGCTGTCCCGCAACTGTAACCAGTACAGATCACTGGGAGTCAGGCTACCCACCTGAGCGTATAGGACGCAAACCTCTTCGAGGATTAAGGAGGGAAATCGTCTATCAACAAAGCAATTTCTTTGTTGTTGACTTTCCTCTTGGTCTCGACCAGGAGGATTTTTTGTCGCCTTCCATCATAAAGATTCCGCCGGAGGATACATGAGTCAAGTTACAGCCACAGATGCAACCTCGATCACGCTAATACCAGCTTCTAATGAACGCGGAGGCGCCGACGAAAGATATCTTAAATACAAGGTATTAAGAAGAAACGGGAACGTCGCCGATTTCCAGCCGCAGAAGGTGACGGTCGCGATGACCAAGGCCTTCATCGCAGTAGAAGGACAGGGCGGAGAAGAGAGCTCGAGAATTCGCGATCTGGTTCGTCGCTTGACTGAGCAAGTAGTTGATACTTTGCTCCAACGTCTACCTGAAGGTGGCGTATTCCATATAGAACATATTCAAGACCAAGTTGAAATCGCCCTCATGCGTGCCGGCGAGCACGAAGTGGCACGTAGCTATGTTCTCTATCGTAACGAGCGAGCCTTGCACCGCAAAGACCTGGCAGACGAAGCAGCTCCTGCAGTTGCCGGTGCCCTCAATGTCACCATGGAAAATGGACGCACAAAGCAACTTAACAAGGAACACCTTTTAAAAGTCGCTAGACAGGCTACTGCTGGTCTCGATGGTGCCGTGTCACCTGAGCGTATTATCGACTCCGCGATTGAAGCTCTATATGATGGCGTCAAAGAGTCTGATGTTTGGAAGTCAGTTGTATTCAGCTCTCGTGCCCTGATTGAACAAGAACCGGACTACACCTTCGTAACAGCTCGTTTGTTGTTGCACGATATTCGTCGTGAAGTTCTTGGCGAAGAAGTCGATCAAGTCGCAATGGTCACACGCTACCCTGAGTACTTCAAGAATTACATCAAGGTCGGCATTAAGGGTGGATTGCTCGACGAAAAATTGGGCGAATATGATCTTGAAAAAATCGGCGCCGCGCTGAAAGGCGAGCGCGATTTGAAGTTCCAGTATCTTGGCTTGCAGACTCTATACGATCGGTATCTGCTCCACATTGACGGCGCCAGATTCGAATTGCCGCAAGCATTCTGGATGCGGGTCGCAATGGGTCTCGCTATGCAAGAAGTAGATCGTGAAGAGCGCGCCATTGAGTTCTACAATCTGCTCTCTTCGTTTGATTTCGTTTCATCGACGCCTACTCTGTTTAACTCTGGAACCCGAAGACCGCAATTGTCATCGTGCTTCCTCACCACTGTCGGCGACGATCTCAGCGATATCTACGATTCAATTAGAGAAAATGCTCTGCTCTCGAAGTTTAGCGGTGGACTCGGTAACGATTGGACCCCAGTACGTGCACTCGGCTCCCACATCAAAGGTACCAACGGCAAGAGTCAGGGCGTGGTCCCGTTCTTGAAGGTCGTCAACGATACTGCAGTTGCCGTTAATCAGGGCGGCAAGCGCAAAGGCGCAGTTTGCTGCTACCTCGAATCCTGGCACTTGGACATCGAAGAGTTTCTCGAACTGAGAAAAAATACCGGTGACGATCGCCGTCGCACCCACGATATGAACACCGCCAACTGGATTCCTGACTTGTTCATGCACCGCGTCATGAAAGATCAACAGTGGACTTTGTTCACTCCTGACGAAACCCCGGATCTGCACAACCTCTACGGCGCCGAGTTCAAAAAGCAGTACGAAAAATATGAGCAAATGGCAGATGCCGGTCAGATCAAACTGTTCAAGCGCATCTCGGCCGTGTCCCTCTGGCGCAAGATGTTGAGCATGTTGTTCGAGACCGGACACCCATGGATCACTTTCAAAGACGCTTGCAACCTGCGCAGTCCTCAACAACATGTTGGCGTTGTCCACAGCTCCAACCTCTGCACTGAGATCACCCTCAACACCTCCGATACTGAAACTGCTGTCTGCAACCTAGGTTCCGTCAACCTGGTCGCTCATTTCAAAGATGGCGAACTTGATCTCGAGAAACTTTCACGTACTTGCAAAACAGCGATGCGCATGTTGGACAACGTGATTGACATCAACTATTACAGCGTTCCTAAGGCGAGAACTTCCAACCTGAAGCATCGCCCAGTAGGACTCGGCTTGATGGGCTTCCAGGATGTTTTATTGTCTCTTGGAGTTCCCTACGCGTCCAAAGAGGCAGTTCAACTCGCCGACTACACACAAGAAGCTGTCAGCTATTACGCCATCCTCGCCAGCAGCAAATTGGCTGAAGAGCGCGGCGCCTATGCGAGCTATAAAGGCTCACTCTGGGATCGCGGAATTCTGCCAATCGACAGTCTCGACATCTTGATGAAGACCAGGCAGGAAACCCTCGAAGAGAAAGCTGAGTTCGATCGTTCCTCGCGTCTCGATTGGACGCCTGTTCGTGAGAGCATCGCCGAGTTCGGTATGCGCAATAGCAACTGCCTCGCGATTGCACCAACTGCCACCATCGCTAACATTGCCGGTGTCAGCCCATCGATCGAACCGACTTTCCAAAACTTGTATGTGAAATCCAACCTCTCGGGTGAATTCACCGTACTCAACGCGTATCTGGTGACCGCTTTGAAAGAGCGCGGTCTCTGGGATGAAGTCATGATTCATGACCTCAAGTACTTCGACGGTAGCGTTATGGCTATCGAAAGAGTCCCTCAAGAACTCAAGGCCGTGTTTGCAACTGCTTTTGAAATCGATTCACGTTGGTTGGTCGAATGTGGAGCTCGCCGACAGAAATGGATCGATCAGGCACAGAGCTTGAACCTCTACATGGCTGAGCCAGGCGGCCGCAAGATTGACGAGCTCTACAAAATGGCCTGGAAGAAAGGTCTGAAAACGACCTACTATCTGCGCACGATCAGCGCTACCTACGCTGAGAAGTCGACGGTTGATACTGGTGCTCTCAACGCAGTTTCCAACAAAGTCGGCGCGCGCGCTGCTGAATCAACCGGTTCATCAAGCATCAAATCCAAACTTCAGCCGACTGCAAGTTCGGAACAAAAATCTGCGCCTCAATCGACAGAGTTCGAACTTCCGTTGAACGGACAAGTTTGTGACCCTAACGATACTGAGTGCGAAGCCTGTCAGTAAGCCAATCGCGTTTCAACCATAGAATCAAAATCAACCCTGGAGACGAATAAACAAATATGCTGAGTTTTGACGATTACGCCAACGACAACGCCACCGCCACCGAATCTAGTGCCAAGAAAGCAGAGCTTAAGCCTCAGCCGCAAATAGCCAGTACGCCTGTGACCAGTACACAAAAGGTAGCAGCCGTCGCGTCGAAAGAAGTGATGGACTTCACCCCGGCAACCCAGAACATCACGATTGCTCCGGCAATTCCTGGTGAGGCCGGACCTGGTGTTACTGGACTGGAAGAGATTGCCTTCAACGGTTCGCGTATCAAAGTTGACGATAAACGAATCATCAATTGTCGCGCAGACCTCAACCAACTTGTTCCGTTTAAATACGAATGGGCTTGGCAGAAGTACATGGATGCGTGCGCGAATCACTGGATGCCGCAGGAGATTTCAATGAGTCGCGATATTGCGCTCTGGAAAGATCCAAACGGTTTGAGTGATGACGAAAGAATGATCATCAAACGCAATTTGGGTTTCTTCTCCACGGCTGATTCATTGGTTGCTAACAACCTGGTGCTGGCGATTTACAAACACGTCACCAACCCGGAATGCAGACAGTATTTGCTTCGTCAGTCCTTCGAAGAAGCTGTACACACGCATGCATATCAGTACATTGTCGAAAGTCTCGGTTTGGATGAAGGCGAGATCTTCAATATGTATCGCGAAGTGCCGAGCATCCACGCTAAAGATGTGTTCGAACTTCAGTTCACGCAAGAACTGAGCGACCCTGATTTCGCCACGGGAACCGAAGCCAGCGATCGCAGATTCCTGCGTAACCTGATCGGTTATTACATCATTATGGAAGGCTTGTTCTTCTATGTTGGCTTCGTGCAAATGCTTTCCTTCGGTCGTCAAAACAAAATGACTGGTGCTTCCGAGCAATTCCAGTACATCTTGCGCGATGAATCGATGCACCTGAATTTCGGCGTAGACATGATCAACACGATCAAGTTGGAAAATCCACATTTGTGGACACCTGAGTTCGAAAAAGAGATCATTGCGCTCGTCCTCGAAGGCGTTGCCCTCGAACAATCGTACGCGGAAGCGACCATGTCACGCGGAGTTCTCGGACTCAATGTCGATATGTTCACCGAGTACCTGCGTTTCATCGCCAACCGCCGCTTGCGTCAAATTGGAATTCCTGAGCAATTCCCTGGCGCGAAGAATCCATTCCCATGGATGGCAGAAATGATCGATTTGAAGAAAGAGAAGAACTTCTTCGAGACTCGCGTCATCGATTATCAAACCGGCGGCGCACTCGCCTGGGATTAATTTCCAGTCCAAGGCGACGGTCGCAAAGGCTTGTTAGGCAATGCTTCTCAAAAACTAACAAGCCTCTTCACCAGTCACTTTCGGCGAAGCGAATCCTCGCCTACTAGCGGCGGTGGCAGTCATAGCATAAGATAGAATTATGCAGATCACCGTCGCTAGTCTCCCGGTTAAAGTGGTCGTGATGAATATCGCGAGGAGACTTCTTCGAGCAACACTTCTTGGAGCTACGCTGATTGGCGTGGCTCCTTTTGTTTTCAGTGGTAACGGAACTGATTTCGACTGCACCCGTTCAAACTTGATTCCGGCTGCTGCCGCTCGGGCTTCTTCTCATTCTGCGCATCATCCGGTTTTGAAAAAGAAACTTACGATGATCAAAGTCTGGAAATTTGTTCAGCGAAGTACTCATGGACAGGGCATTCTGTTGGTCGGTGAAAATGCGGTTAAATGCAGTTTCGTCGATCAAAATGTAAGTTGGATTTCTTCCGCGCCGACCTGGAACGTTTGCATCTATAACCATAAGAAAAAGCTGGGCATGCTGCAACCGCTTGGGTACTGCATCGTCCGCGAAGACAATAAGATCGAATATGGTTTTGCTAAGTTGACTTCGACCTCGGCGACGAAGTTTATGCATCAACCGGCGCTAAAGCTCTCTTATAGTGTGACATCTTCCGATCCAGTGAAAGAGAAAACGGAGATGTTCTTTCAGACGGGCTCTGAGCGAGCTGTTTCGTTTTCCAAACTCGAAATGTTGTTTAGCAACTGGTTTCCCGTCAACCCACAAGTTCTGCATGTGATAAACGGTATCACCAGGATGCAGGGGCGTGGTGTCCTTCTAGAAGAATCGCATGTTTACCCTGGTGGGCGAAGAGAAGTCGTGTTGACTACTGGATCGTTCACTCAGTGTGAAGTGCCGGAAACCGAGTTTGCTTATCCAAAGGATTTCAAGGTGGCGACACTTCGAGACATCATGCAGGAAGAGCAAAAAGCTCGTGAGATGTCTGGCGTGCTGCAAGACCTTTTCCTAGACGTGAAGAAGAACTAGGCTCGACGATCTTAAACGAAAGCGACCTACTTAGTACTATTTGAGAGTGACTTTTGTTTTTCCTTTTTTGAGCTGGCTGTGTTTTCAGCGCACTTAATCGCCCCTGCCAGAGCGGTTTTCCATCCGTCGTAATCCGCAGTGCGATCTACTTTTGGTTTTATCTGTGCATCGCTTTTCCATTCTTTGTCGAGCGTCGGCAAATCTTTGATCAGTCCGCATTTCAGCCCGGCAAGCGCGGCTACGCCCCATGCGGTTGATTCGACTTGCGATGAGCGCAAAACGGAAACATCGATTAAGTCTGCCTGAAACTGCAGCATGAAGTTATTGCGGGTGGCGCCACCATCGACACGCAGTTCGGACACTTCGATGCCGTGATCTTTCATCATCGTGGTGACGTCTGCGACTTGGTACGCCATGGCTTCTAGAGCGGCTCTTACCAGGTGCTCGCGTTTAGTTCCACGAGTTAAACCTGTGATCGTTCCACGAACATCGGAATTCCACCATGGTGCTCCTAAACCGACGAGCGCTGGAACGAAGTAAACACCGTCGTTCGAGTCGATTGATGTAGCGAGTCTTTCTGTCTCATCGCTGGATTCGATAATTCCTAAACCATCGCGCAACCACTGCACCGCAGCTCCAGTGACAAAAATTGCGCCCTCGAATGCGTAAATCGGATCTTCGCCTTCGAGCTGCCAGCCGACAGTTGTGAGCAAGCCGTCGGTCAGTTTCACTTTGTTTCCAATGTTCGCAAGTAGGAAGCTTCCCGTTCCATAGGTGCACTTCATCATGCCTTTTTCAAAACAGCATTGACCAAACAATGCCGCTTGCTGATCGCCAAGATTAGCTAGAATAGGCGCTTCGAAGCCCAGTAACTTTTTCTCGGTCAATCCGAAGTTCGCATTCGATGGCACCACCTGTGGCATCATTGACTTAGGGATGTTTAGTTTCTTCAGCAACTCGTCATCCCAATCCATGTCTTGGATATTGAACACCATGCTGCGGCTGGCATTGCTTGGTTCAGTGAAGTGATTCCTCTCTTTTGTGAGTTTTCTGATCAACCAGGAATCGATTGTTCCGAACTGAAGATCACCGGCTTCCGCCTTTTCTCTAGCGCCTTTCACGTTGTCTAGTATCCAGGAAATTTTCAAACCGGAAAAATACGCATCTGGAAAAAGACCGGTTTTTTCTCTGAACGAATTGTCGGAACGAAGCGCTTCCGCCTCATGCTGAGTGCGTCTGCATTGCCAGACAATCGCATTATGGATTGGCTTGTCTGTTGTTTTGTCCCAAACAACGGTTGTTTCGCGTTGATTCGTAATCCCTACAGCGGCGATTTCTTCGCCGTTGATGCCAGCTGACTTGACCGCTTCCTTAATGCAATCGACCTGAGTCTCGAAAATCTCTTGTGCATCGTGTTCGACCCAGCCTGGTTTTGGATAATGTTGAGCAAATTCTTTTTGCCCCATCCCCAACGTTTTTCCGTCCTTGTCGAAGACAAACGAACGGCAACTTGTCGTGCCCTTGTCGATGCTTACGATGT
>CAZRMH010000190.1:0-15043 GCA_964600935.1 uncultured Candidatus Obscuribacterales bacterium | reverse complement strand
AAGAAAAAGTTCAAAGTCGAGCAGGGAACCAGCCATGGTTCACTGAGGTCTTACGTTTTTGATATAAAGGTATTATTGTATATAGTATTAAAAATGGTCAATGCCAAATTCGGAGGTTAGGCTCCGAACTTGGCGAGGTTAGAGGTTTGGAACCACGAAGAGCCCTGGCTGGCTTGTCGGACTTGTTTGCTACCAACCTATCCGCCTGGTTAGGGCGCATGGAATTGTTGTCTAGGCGTCGTTCAGACTCGACCTTGTGCGCGTTCGATCGCTCGGTCCACGTACACGACAGCGAAGATCAGCATGTCGTAGAGGAAGTGAACGAGAATCGCTGCGGGTAAGCCGTACGTGAACATCATGTAGAAGAAATACATGCCAAGGAACCAACTGTTTGTCCAGCCGAGCAAGCCCTGGTACTTGTGACCGTCGCGGAAGAAGGCGTTGGCCATGAGGATGCCAGCGCCCACCGACCACATCGCTCGGTTGTCCAGATACTGAGCCAGCGCTCCCAGGGTGAAGAAGTTGGCGACCGGCATGAGGACGTGCACCATCATCATCTCGAACAGGCCGAAGCCGGCGAATCCGAGAAGGATGTAGTTCACAATCAACGCACCGATGATGGTGTTGAGAAAGATCAGCCAGCGAAAGCAGATTTCTTCCATCACTCCGGCCCAGAGGCTGATCAAGAAGCCGCCAGCCAGGATGTGTTCGGCGTGCTGATTTTCTTCAGGCTTGTTGTAGGTCCGGAATACCCGCCAGGCGGTGACCCCGCTGCCCCACAGAAAGATGGGCGACGCCGCGTAAAGCCACTGCCAAACCGTACCGCTGGGCTTCCAGAGCCCGAAGAAGGTAAACGGCGTCGCGTTGGGCCAGATGAACTCGACGATGGCGACGAAGAAGAAGGCGTAGAACGCCTGGGTGAGGTAGCAGCGCTGCTTCGTTGTGCGTTCTTTGCGTTGTTCACTCATATTTTGAGTCTCCTTGACTGGGTGAGGAAAACGAGAAAAGCACGGGTGAAACTGTTCCACCCGTGCTGTGTTGCTTGGTCGATGCGGCACGGTAGTCAGTCACTGTGAGACGACTGTTTATCGAGGTCGCTCACACGTGGACCTCAGCTAGCGTGATCAGACACACCGCTGTTGGTGGGTACTGCCAGATCGGCGGGTGTAGCGGGACTGGGCGGTTTTGATGTGGTGAGACCTACTGGCCGCTTGGACATCTGTGGCCGCGAGGCATTCCTCGGCATAACTGCGATGTCGATAATCGCGCCGAAAACCAAAGCAATGCAAATGAGTTTAATACGGTTCATAATCTTTCCTCATCTCGACCTGGTCGAGTTAAAAGAGCGCAACAGATCTGGCACCGCCATTGGTGCCAGCGCAACGCCTCTACAGCGCGAGCGCTATGCAAACACAGTTAGATCCGCCCCAGGTGTAGTACCGGGCGCCGACTACGGTGGACTTGCCGCCGTTTTCGACGTCGAAGACATCACCCAGTCCGACGGCAGTGACCCGCCCCTCATCATTTCGCGCATACTGATGCACGACGACACCACCGCGACCAGTAACAACTATTTGTGATTCACCGACGAACTGTGCGCTCAGCACCTTCGCAACCGAGTCGCAAATGGCGCCATCAAAGCTTTCCGTACGCGCTAGCCAGAATCGCCCCTCGGCAGACGCGACGAGCAACAAGCTACTGTTGGGGTCACAGGCAAGTGCCGTCCAGTTGGCCTGCCGCTGGCCATCGTCGAAACCCTTCTTGAACTCAAACGTCTGGCTACTGAGGTGACGAGGTCCGAATCCGAAGATGCGACCCTGGTTGGTTACGCCATAGCAGAAGTTTCGGTAATTGATATCAACCGCCAAGACCTCCCCATTGGCTCGCGCTGAGTTAACCAGAATTGGCGACTCCTCGACGTCATACAACGCCAATAGTCCGTTCTTGCCACCACAAACGAGGCGCCCCCCGCAGGAACTGTAGGCCAACGCAATTGGCTCTTCCATCTCGATGGACGGACGGGCTCGCTTGTTGCGGACGCCGAATCGATAAACCATACAGTCACCTTCACCAAAAGCGAAAGCCACCTCTTCTGCACGCTTGCTCTGCGGATTAGTGCGAAAAGCCGCGGCGCAAGCCGGAACGTGAAACTTAATCGGCACCTCAACGCGCTCGTCGAGCACCGTAGGGGTAGGGTCTTCGTTGATCACTGAGCGCTTGATCGCATCCGGCAAATCTCGGCGTACGTCGAAGAGACGCGGCGGTCGATCCTCGAACAACACAGTTACGTAATCCGGAAACGAAGGAGAAAACTCAACTCGCGTCACCTTGCCCGAGCCCGGAGGCACAAGCAAATAGTGGGCGACCAGCCCGGACTCTGACCGGGAGGTATCGAGATTATCAGGCATGAAAGTATCCTTTCGGGAGATTTCATCAGTGCCAGAAACCGCTTGGATAGCTCGCTCTAGCATAGGAAAAGGTGAGTGAATTCTTCAGGTCGCATAAGCGAGCCATGTGACGAACGCTCTGGCTGGGCGATGAATCAGCAGAAGCATTAGCCCCGAGAAACGAAGGAGACCCGCTGGGCCTTCTTCGTTTGAAGTTGTTGCAGGCGTCTACAGTCCACCAAAGAGGAGCGGGATTATGAGACCAAGAGCAGCGCAGCTCACCACAGCAGCTTTGCGCGACCAGCCTTTAGCCCCGAAAACGAAAGCGACGATGGCGGCGATGACAGTGTCGACGACCAGCGACGAGAAGGCCAGCATCAAGACACCGGCGAAGGCGTAGAGATTACCAGCATCCGTAGATGGTACAACAGCAAGCATCACGAACGCGATCAGACACCGGACAGCGAGCATCGCCAGCACGCAGAGGACGGTGGTAGCAAGAAACTTGTCGAAGTTGAAAGTGAACTTGATTTCATGGTCAGCCATAATGAATGGTCCCTATGAAGTGGTTGAAGTGAGTTTTGAGTTGGTATCAATTGCAGTGGCATAAGGAACACACCGCGAGACGAGCCGGACCGAAACGGTCCGGCTCGCAAGACTAGCGATCGTTCTCTACGACACGGTCGAGGGCGCAGTAGCGCTGGCGGCTGACGGCGATCCTGATCTCGCCGACTCGTTCGTGATGAAGTTTTCATACGCTTCCTGACCGAGGCGACGAGCCTCGGCGTAGTCAACGTTCGAGCCGCTTGCTTCTTCAGCTCGGCGCACTTGTCTCCCCCCGGGAACGTACGCTATGTAGAGCGTCCACTTCCACTCCTGCTGCCCTAAGGGCATTATCCAGAGCTGAAGCTGATGATCGTGCCCGAAGTCAACCTTGCTGATACAGCCAATTTCCTGATTCGTCGTGGTCATGTTCGAAATCCTTGAAACTTTGATGAGAGGTGCGCACTAGCTCACATGAGCCAGCGCCAGACTTAGAAAAACTCGCTTCTGAAACAGAGCGACGTGTTTTACACCAGCACAGTGGTCGTCAAACCGGTCCGTCGCTATTGGTCTGTGCGACCAGAGCTTCGCTTGTACAGCCTGCTGGTGTGTCCGAGCTCAAATACTGCCTGACACAGCGCAGGACATGCTCGGCGCAATCTTCGGGGGACATCAACCCTGCGTCATCTTCGTCAACAGAGGCGCGATAGCGCGCGAGGCGCTTGTCGGTGTCACAGAAATCCTCCTGGGACAGGTAGATCTCGACGAGGACTCTTCTCTCTCGAGCGTTGAAGTAGAGGTATTGACCGTTTGTGAGGTAGCCCTCGAATTGGATGGGACATTGGTCGTAAAAACCAGTGGAACTCTCGAAGAGCCCGCTGGTTTCGATGACGGGGAGACGAATTTCGTCGCCCTGAAGTTTGTGGCAGAAAGCTCTGGTGATCATCGTTTTTCCTTGGTGAAATGAGGTTGTGTCGTGAACCGTGTAACTACCCAAGACCGTGCAGTGATGCCACAGACCTTGATTCGTGCCTAATCAGAACAGGGACTGTTCCGATTGGTGTTGCTGGATCGGGGGACTGGTGCTTATGTCTTTGATCTCTGCCTTAAGTTAGTGCTGTGAAAGAATGTACTGAAGTGTGCTGAACCACAGTTTCAAAAGCAACTTTCAACTTTACACTCCCCTGATCTAAAGCCTGACCAGTTGCTCGTTTCGAACACTCGTCTCAAACACATGTAAATTCGCACACGTGATCAGTGGTGAAATCCCCCTACACTGCCGGTAGTGCCACGACATTCTCTGATATTGACGAGTATCAACGGTGTATCCGGAGAGGGCTCATCAGGCAACGCGTAGCGGAAGTTCTTACCGCGCTCGATCTGAGCAAATCGCTGACCGCCTCCAATCGAATAACGATGAGCCGGAAATTTGAGGAATTACTTTCCGCCACCATAAATGGTGACCTAACACCTTGGCACTTAATCCTCAGGAAGTTGCATTCTAAATGCAGTGCCCAAATGCTTTAAAAGATACCATCTGTTGACGATTACGACCAACCATCGATACCCACGCCAGACCGAGCAACTGCCGCCACAGACGGTACCACTCAAAACTTTGCAATTCAGTTTCTCACTGGAACTAAAAAATCACGTTGTTTCATCAATCAGATGCGTCCACTACAGCAATCTAATGGTGTCCACCGAGAAGCAGGCCAGGCATCCCGTCAAAAAATCTTTGAGTTCAAATCCAAAAGAGTGTAATCAGTTTTATCCGAATATGCCGAAGATAGTGCGTCTCGTTGAGTAGTGCCTTACATTGCTTTGTTAAGTTGATAGTTGAGCATTACCAGGAGACTTTGTCACAGTAACTCATCGTCTAATTTCGGCTATGTCTTCAGGAGCATCATTACCAGCACCAAAATTGTTAGCAAGCAACCAGATCCAGGTAACTGCTGCGGCGGCTTTGCGGTAACTCGTCCTCGACATTCGTGAGCCACTTAAGGACAGGAGGTTTTTAAGTGCGGCCAAGCCCTAACTTCGGCGAAATTTGCCTTCCGACAAAGATGCCGTCATTTCGACGGCATTCGTTTAATTCAACAAAGAAAGTGCTGAACATGAAACCCATACATTGGCTTCGCATTTTTGGGCTGGGTCTAGTACCTGCCCTTGTCATTTATTGCGGTCTTCGGCTGTTGTCTTTCGGCGTGCCGGCAGCAGGATTGGTGTCCCTGGTTATCGGTGCTGGGGTGAGTGGAGCCGTCTTGTGGGGTCTCGCATCTCACCTATTCAGCAGGAAGTAGCTGCCAATCAATACATCCGAGCTGCGCGCGTCCCTTAATTGTTTGCGTTCCACCCGCTACAAGAGCGGTTTTCGAACGTCGAGTCTTCCGGACTCCCGTCAAAAGTCCTAAAACAGAAACCAACTTTCCTGGAGCAATCCTATGACTAATTCCACCAAAACAGTGCCCGACTTGCAAGCCCTCGGTGAGCAGCTGTCCGAACGCGCCGCCGCACTTGGAACCAGGCTCCAACTCCGCCTCAGCAGTCCCACATTTAGAGCCGCCTCTGATGAAAGCCAAACCGATGTCCTCATCGCAGGCTCCTTACTCACCGTCATCACCAATTCGATCAGCCCAATTGTCCATGGACTGGAAAGCCTGCTCCCGCCGGCCGCTGATAGCAACAGATTAGCGGAAATACCTGCCGAAATGGCCGAAGCAACATTGCGGATGACCGGTATAAAGATGGACGCTCTCATCGGATCGATCTCAACCACGGGCAATCTCGTTTTGCCTTTGCTCGAGCAGCTCATGTGCGAAGCCGAGCGGAGACTTGGTTGAGGTCAGCCCGCCAACTATTTGAGGATCTCCATTGCCCAGTGTAGGACGCCTGTGATGGGTGAAGGAGTTAATGCTCAATTATGATCGCCTATGTTCCTCGTCGAGACAGCCCTCGAGTGGAGTAATCGAACCACGGTCTGGCCTCGCCGAAACAAGCGAATAGGGCACCATATCCGGTGCCCTGTCGAAAACCGACGCATCAAAACAGTTCAATCAACACACAGGAATCTACGATGTACGACCGACTGAAAACCCACCTCGCCCACGCAGAAGCGACCGCCAGCGACCTAAATATCGACGAGATCGCCTTCCTGATCGGTAGCTTCCCGCTGCAGCACTCCGTCCGGACGGTTGCGGCTGACTGCCCGCGCATCAACGCCCTGCTCCCCGAGATGAATCCCTGCGCGAACGAGACCTTGGCGATGCTGCGAGTCGCCCAGTGGATGAACCGCGATGACATCGTCGGTGAGGTCGCCGACTACATGCGCCGCGCGATACGCCCGTAATACCGGTTCCGCCTATGATGGTCTCTTCGGGCAGTGTCCCGTCAAGTTCGAGGGCTTCCTGCACGCAGGCGAGTACGTTCACTTAAGGCGCGCGAAACCAGCCCAAGACAACTGAACGCCGGCCCAGCAGAAGTTTCTCTCGGCCGGTCCAGTCGTAAACAAACAGTCGGGACCGCGTCTTCGCAGTTCCGTAGATTCGACTTGTACCCGTGCGCGGTCATCCGACCGCGCTTTGTTTCATCACTCTGTCCCAAGGAACGAACACTATGAACACTAAACTCGCTTGCGCCATCGAGGCTGTTAAGAACGCTCACGAGGTCGCCCATCGCCTGGCCCAAAGAACCGCCGACTCGGAGACGCGCAACGTCAGCATCCAGGACGACAACAGCGACTTCAACGTCGCCCTCTCGTCCGCGCAAACGAAGCTCGAGGCGGCGCGGGAAGAAGTCGAAGGTCAGACGCTGACGAATGTCGAGTCAGCCCTGCGCGCCGTGCGGCAAGCACGCGGCGCGTACTACCTTCCGGCCGACAGCAACCGCCTCGACGCCGCCAACCTGACCAGGGAAGCCCTCCGCCACCTGCCGAGCGCGCCGGCACAAAGCCGTGAAAACGACTAGTTGTATATGTGCGACTGGTTTTCGCGAGAAATATCATGGTTTAAGCCAGGATAAATTTGATCGACAACCGGTCGTACAGTCGAGAATAAAAGCCGCCGAATTGGTCGCGCGGCGTTAACTGCACTCAATCAAGAAAAAGGGAAACAACCATGCTCATCGGACTCGTCATCGGCTTCATCAGCGGCGTCATTGTTGGCGTCATCGCTCCCCGCATCCGCATGTTCATCTACGACCTGAAGAAGGGCGGGATGGGCTAACACAGCCACTGCAGTCGATTTGACTGCGAAGTGAGTACACGGTTTCAGGAAATAGTCTTCGGCGGCCCGGCACAACAGTGCCGGACTGCCTTCAAGGGCAAGACATTGTCATCCCGAGTTTTGACGAATTTTTCGTTTGTTGATTAAAACTAGACCGCATAGTAGGTTCTGGGCTGACATAACGCTGAACTCGCTTTCGACCGCAGCTCAGGTTAAACTGACTGGGGATACACGCGGCGCTTACGAAATTCCAAGTAACAAATTGCGATGGCAAGTCTTCAGAGCGGAACAACAGTTGACTCCAGATATGAAATCATTGATTTACTGGGGCGTGGCAGAGCCGGCACGGTTTTCAGTGCCAAAGACATCCTTTTGTCACGCACTGTCGCGCTGAAATTTTTAAATCCGGCCTTGACCAATGATTCTGATTTTGTCACTCGATTTGTCCGAGAGGCCCAGACATTGGGGGGGATCGACCATCAAAACATAGTTCGATGTTTTGACTTGATACCAGAATCGAAGTTTGGTTATTACCTGGTGACCGAGTTGGTAGAGGGCATCAGCCTTGAAGACCTACTGAAGCAACAATGTCAGCTTCCTCTGATCGATGCCTTAGCAATCGGCATGCAAATTTGTGATGCGGCGGAGGCTTTAAGAGCGAAGCAACTCGTTCATAGAGATTTGAAACCATCAAACGTGATGTTGGAAACTCGTGGCGAACAGAAGCTCGTCAAAATTATCGACTTCGGATTGGTGGGTCGGGGGCAAGCGGTAAGCGCCGACAAGATGCGACTGACCAAGCCGGATTTGTTGATTGGCACTCCAGCTTTCATGAGTCCTGAGCAGATCCGTGGTGCTGAAGTAGACCATCGCAGCGATATCTTTTCTATCGGTTGTATCCTTCACAGGCTAATTACCGGCAAGAATACGGTTTGTGCGGACAATGTTCTCGAGACCCTAATTCTCCAGCTCACGAAACGACCAGAACGCCTCGCTGCGAGTCTCGGTGCGGTTCCGTCCGGTCTGCAGGAAATTTTGGACCAGGCTGTCGAGAAGAGTGCGGAGCGTAGATGGCAAACAGCAGAAGAGTTTAAAGCGGCTCTTGAAGAGATTTTCGACCGTTACAGCAATTGTGCATACAAACAAATACTAACTTCAGAGCAGGCCGAGATCGCACCACTCAATACCACATATGGTGCTGGCGCCGATCGGGAGGAAAAAAATTCGGCTCTTGCAAACAGTCCGTGGTTAACTAACAAAATTGCAGTAACGGTCTGCTTAGCGCTCTGTTTTTTGACTACCGTTTTGGTGGCGGGTCTCTACCTCTCGCGCACGAAAAGCCAAACAAGAATGCCCGAAGGTGAAACTTCTCAAAAGTCGTGGAGCCCAATTGAGTCGCTAACGCCTGTGAAAAAATTCAATGCTGAGACAGTTTTCCCCTTTGTTTTTAGCCAAGATCACGGACACTGGCAAGCGCGTGGTTTTGATGTGAACAACTACGATATGCTCAAGTTGAAGACGATGGTTGAGGATTTCCCGCCATATGCGGATGCGCGAAAGAAGGGCTTGTTTATGCCTGGTATTGTAAGGCTGAACAACTGCTCAATTGATGGTGGAGGAAATCTCAATTCTATAAGCGACTTGAACATTGTGCTCCTCGACCTTTCCCGAACAAAAATCGACGACCGCGCTTTGGACACGCTGAAATCATTTAACCAACTGACCGAGCTCAATCTCAAAAACAGCGATCTGATCACCGCCGATATTTCAGCAAGATTATCAGCGGTTCAAAATCTATCGACCTTGCGGGTATCCGGAAGAAACATAAACTCGACTTCTCTCGACTCACTCTATCGTCTGAAGAAGCTGAGCCGGCTGGAATTAGGTGAGATCAAGATTTCCGCGCGCGAGGTCAGCGCTTTGGCTAGAATAAAGAACTTGAGAATTGTCGGTTTTGAGAGATGTACAATCGCACCAACTGGTTACAAGGGTTTGGCCGGGTGGAAAAAATTGCAGCAACTGCAAGTGATCCGAATGAATGTAAGCGAGCAAGATTTGGACAGTCTTTCTGATCTAAATGGTCTGCAAAAATTGGACTTTGTCGAGTGCAGCGGGCTAAATGATCCTAAAATTCGGAAACTACGCAGAAAGCTTAGTTCCACCCAGGTTCAGCTCTTTGATAATAGAAACGACTGAAATCTATCGATTATTTGTTCTCCGCCGATAACGGATTTGTATTCGGCTCGGCCGATATAATTCCACAGTTTCTTGTTTCCGTATGTTCGCTTAACTCCTGAAAAAACGAAGCACACAGTAGGATCATGACTGCTATACTCATCGAATGTTCAGGAACCTGTTCCATTCACGTCGGCAGCAAGAGCGTTACAGTCATATTGCTCTGTTTGAAAAACTAGAGCAACTTCTGGCTGAAGCTGTTGCTCTTGCTAATTCAAATATTACGGATCAGTTGCTTAAAGTCCAGATTAGACAGCAGACCGTCTCGCCGGACAATCGCGCTTCCGAACGCCGCTGCTTGTTGGCCAATGCGGAACGGGCGCTGTCGATTAAAGCAGTTCCTGGTCACATTGATATTTACTTGATGCCGGCTTCACAAGCGCTACTGATTCCTGAAAGTGAATATCCCAGCCGAATAAAATTCAAGTTGGAAGAGTCTTTAATCGACGATGTTTCGGTCTGGAAACTCGACGATGCTGAAATCGACGATTCGATCCTCCGGCTGGTCTTGCTTGCTTCTGTCAATGATTTGCTTCGTGAAGTGCGATCATTCGAGCGCAATGAGTTGAAACTCTCCGTCGGTGAAGTGAGTTTGAGCAGCGCCGTTCGCGATTTAATTACTGATCGGAACCGTTTGAGTTCGCTTTTGATTCAGGAGCAGGAGCGAGTTTACCGAAAGCTTTCCATGGACCTGCATGATGATGTTCTGGGCGACCTGATGGTTCTCTACCGGGATCTGGACGGTAAACAAATCGAGCCAGAGGAAATCAAAACTGACTTGCAAGCTGTAATGCAAAAGTTGCGACGGCTCTGCAACGAGCTATCGTCGAGCGAAGTTGACGACTGGGGGTTGTGTGATGCGGTAACGGAGCTCTGTCAACGTGTTGCCACCAGGAATGGTATCACAATCAATCTTGCCGGCATTGGCGAACTTCCCGAGTTGCCGGTTGCCGTTAATCTTCAGATCTACAGAATAATTCAAGAGTGCCTCAACAACGCGGTCAAACACAGTGGCGGATCCACTGTTAATGTAAGTGTGCGTATGCGAGGAAGCGAAGCTAAAATTGAAACGGTCAGCACTGGCTCGAAACATCCGTTCAACGTTAGCGCAGACCAGTCGAAACTTGGACTGAGAATAATGAGCGAGCGCGCAGAAATTATTTCCAGTCTTGGCTATCCAGCCAGCATGGAGGTCGAAAGTGATCCGATTACAGGCTGGGTAATCACGCTCTTTGTTGATGTTTCGAGAGGCTTGCCTCAACTCCCTCCGGAAACGATTTGACAATACTAATCAAGGTCGCACAACAATGCTCGGCTTAGAGAAAAAAATTTCCATTCTAGTAGTTGAGGATCATCATGTCACCATGCATGGCTTGATCTCCTGGTTGGAAGGCACGGGCCAATTCGAAATCAAAGGCAAGTGTGGAAACAAAGACGCGCTTATCAAGCTTGTCGAACAAGTAAAGCCGAATGTAGTTCTTCTCGATCTGCATCTACCTGGGAGCTTCTCGATGGAGGAGGTTCTCAAAGCAATCAGCGCCGCTGGTTCACGAGTTATTGTATTCACTTCGGAGAACAGGTCGTTCTATGTAAAACTTGCTTTTAAACTTGGTGCTTCAGCTTTCCTTTTGAAGTCAGAAACATTTTTCAACTTGGCTGAAGTAATCAGGCGTGTGCACTCTGGCGAGCAAAATATCGCTTCCCCCGGTTTAATTGAGCAGGACATCAATGTGTCCGAAGCCGAAGAGGATATTCTCAGCATGTTGTCCGGTGGATTCAAATATGAGGAAATCGCTCAACTGCGAAACACTTCACCTGAGACCGTAAGGAAACAATGCAATAAGCTCCTCGTCAAAATCGGCTTGGGGAGTAGGGAAGAGCTAATCGCATGGGCTGTGAGGAACGGATATGGTGGCGAATAGTCTCGCGCTCCCGTCGTTAGCGTAACCGAACAGAAGGAAATCGAATGCGATTGATCATTAAGACCGTTGCTGCTGCGCGCAAAATCGGCGTTCCGGTTGAGTAACAATTTGACAAACAGTTAAACCTAAGCAGCCGTTCGAAAGCGAGGTTGGCATTCGGATTTATGACCGAAATGATCAAAAAGATAAAAAGTGGTCTAGAGCGAACCCGCTCCAGACCACTAACCGGTCTGTAGTTTAAACAGAGAACAGCAGGCGTCTAGGCATTCGCGCCTGCTTTTCAGATAGCCTGGGCCATTAGCCGGACTTGGTGGTGTTGCGACTATTCAAAGTAAAGAAAATCTCCCAGTCCTTTTCAAGCCGGATCAACTCTAGAACAGCCAAACAAGGGTTTCTCCATACCAAACTTTTCGCACTTGCCAATCGCTCACCGACCCGTTCCGTTAAACACAGCAACGCCTCTGTATCATCCACTTTAATTAGCCAAAATAGGAAGTTTAGTCGCTGTTGTGAAACCAACAGATCCAGAATCAATGACGCCAGAAGCCATACGAAAATGAGCAAAACTACAATCGAAAACAATAAAATCCACCACATAGAATACCTTTCTTTGAACCAACTATCGCTAGTTAGAAGACTCAGTATCGAAGCGCAAACTGCAACAACGCTGAAGGAAAACAGACAAATGATTTAAAATTCTGGCGCACCTCGCTGACATCACCGCAGAAACGGCAACGAGATTTCCAGAAAATCAGCACGAAAGGTCCGGCTCGTAGTTCGCCGCCAAGCAATCATCAAGGCGAACACTATTGAACGCCCGAACAGATAATTATTAATTTGGTGAGCAAGCATTTCTCACTCACACATAATGACGGACACTATGGTCGTCAGTACGCTAAAGATCGAAGCGATGCACACCTGTATTGCCATGGCTGGCGGTACAAAGGCTGCGAATGCAAGGAGTAATGTCGAACCAGCAACGACAAATTTCAGTCGCTTTTTCGCGTCTGCCAATTTTTCGTTCGTATCGTTCCGGAGCAGATCGATCACCGTCATTAAAGCATTGCATACCATCCAGACGTTAAGGCACGCTCCTATAAAAAACGGGCCGAAAGTCATCACCACATCTGACACCATTAGCAGGTCCTTTCAAAAGAACTGGAACTTATTTAGACGGGCACCATAATTGCGTAATGCCGGTTTTGGTTGTCCAAAAGCCACATCTAGAATCAAAGAAGCAGCTAGACCGGTTTAGCAGTCAACGAACAGTTGACCTTGCGTTGGTCTTGCCGGGTACGATCGACGACGTTAAGCGAGCCACGAGAATTCAATCCGATCGTGAACCACGCGCTCCAACATCAGACGGTCTTTTCCGAGGAACAGAATTCCAGGGTTGTTTGAGGTTGACGGTCACATCACGTGGTTTTGTGGAGATTCTTCCTGCAATTACGGTTGGGAGACTTTTATGCCTCAGACTATCTGTTTATGGTTATCGAGTGCAGCATAACCAAGAAAAATAATCCTAAGCTCGCTATGCGAGTACTCGAAAGGGGGTATCGATGAATGGTAGCGTTTTGATATCACGCGGTTTCCAAAACACGGTTACCGGCAATCGAGTACACGAAAGCGGTTTAGAAGAAGATCTAGTGATGAACCTCCTGGCGGTCTACGCCGAGTTTTGTTTTGACTTACTTGACTTGGTACTGTTTCAAGTGCTCTGACATCCTCGTGTGCATGTCAAACAAGCGAGAGCTACTAGTGCGAGTCGTAAATTGCCAGCCAAGAGCCAAAAGGCGAGAACCAGCTGTTATGTGCCAACTGATACTAAATGTGATACCGTGGCGGATACTGAAGTGGGTTGAATTGAAGGTATGAAGCCGTTCGAGAATCACTCCCCAGAGGAAGTGATTCTCGGCAACGTTCTTGAAATGGGGACCAAGCACCATTAGCGAGCTGGTAAGAGCGCGCCGTGCGAGGTGTCATGATCACGCTCGCTGTTTTGCTGCGTTGACGTCGAGCAATCAATTCCTTCAGGCTGCTTGACGCCTATTTGGAGATTTGTAGACTACCAAACAGGAGCTGGCGGAACGCCGACCTAAGAGCCTCGTTGGCGTCCCTCAAATCACCATGGGCGGCACCAATCTCACAGCGCAACTCCCTGATCGCCTGGTCGTATTTTTGAAGCTCTCGCGCTTCGGTCCGGACCACTTCGAACTCGCTCTCGCGGCTCTTCGAATAGGGTTTTTCGATCAGCTTGTTTTTGCGCTTCTCGAGCAGATAGCGACGCTTTTCGATTGCCTTCATTTCCTGATTGTTGGCAAGGTCGGCTCTGTTCTTTCGAGCAATAGCGTTCTCAAGTTTCGATTGGCACTCTTCGAATTCCTTTACCAGTCCATCGAGCTTCTCGCTACTCGGGCAGCTCTTTGCGAATTCTCGTACGACAAGCAAGGCTGCCTTGCCGTCCGGTGAACGTGCAAGCAATTCGAACACGGCATCCTGGAATGCGTCTTTGCCGGCCTCGAGTTTCCTATAAGCACCGAACATCTCTTCCTTACTCGCACTCCAGCGTTTTTCGGACGCATTCAGTGCTGCGCGCTTGACCCGGTCTATGGCAGACTCCTTTTCCCAGAGAGCTTTCGCCGCGTAAACCGGAGTGAAGGCTGCTTCGAGGTCGCCTTCACTCTCGATGGCAGCATCAAGCGCCAACTCAAACGCCCGGCCGGCTGCGTTTGCCGCCTTGGCTTGAACGGTATAGTCTTCGTAGAAGATGCCATACTCTTTACTCATCTGGTCTTGAACTGCCAGCGCTTTGTCGGCGGCCTGAGTTAGGATGCGCAAGTCTTTGAGAGCGGCGAGTGCTGGTGCCGCCAACTCTTCCACTGTCGGTGGTTGACTTGCGGTTGGTGGCGCCGCGGAAGGCGCACCTACTGACCCCCCCATGTTGCAACCAACAAGCGCGGACAGCAAGACCATCGCAACCCAGCGGGAAATTCGATATTTCTTCATCAGAGACCCTTTTGTTTATGGGAAGGAACGGAGAGCGCAACCAATCTTTTGCCAGATCGGCGAGTAGGCGCAGGAGCAGTAGCTGCATTGACACCACCGCAACTGCGCAGAGGAACTAAGACGACGGGCTCAAACTGCCTTAGTGTTTACTTTTTTCCAAAGTCGCCAAAAAATATGCCAGAGTCCTAGATAAGTTGTGGCAATAGCCCGAACGACTTTTACCATCCCAATGAGACCAAAAACGACCATTGCAATTGTTTTCGCAAGGTAAGCGAAACCGGTATGGTAAAGCCTGATCGCCGGTTCAATGTAGAGAGTGTAGCAGCGGTTAATCGAAGCACACACTCTGACAATTCGTGGATCAGTGCGAATCTTCTGGTTCCACGCCAGGCAAATCGTCAGACCAACAAGACAGGTCAGTAGCAAAAGCTCCATAATCCAATCCCTGTTTTAAAAAAAAAGTGAGTTTTTACGGATTCTTAGCTGTCTCTAGCAACGAGGTCACAAAGCAGTAGATTCAGGCTTCGCCGTCATCTTCTGCTTTGGAAACCGTCGCTAAGAACGCAAGTCATGTGCCACCACGCAGCACCATCAGCGGTGCTGCGCATCGGTGATCAACAGACGAGCAAGACTGTCGTCTTTACTGTTTGACTGGCTGATATCGCTCGGGGTCGACGCCCAAATTTGCGGCCAATTGATCCTTTTGCGGCAAACAAAAGTCGATATGGGG
>CAZRMH010000189.1:0-15099 GCA_964600935.1 uncultured Candidatus Obscuribacterales bacterium | reverse complement strand
AAGGAGTTTTTCTCCCGTCTGCCCGCCAATAGCTTAGCCGTCATCGTCAGCAATCCGGAGATGACGCGCAGTAACGACACCGAGTATCCCTATCGGCAGTCGTCCGACGTTCTCTATCTGAGCGGTTTCCCCGAGCCGAGCACGATTCTTGTGTTTCACAAAAGCGGGAAGCGGCAACGTTTCATCATGTTTGTGCGTCCCAAGGACCTCGAGCGGGAAACCTGGACCGGTCGCCGTTTCGGTGTCGAAGGTGCCAAGGCGCTGTTCGGTTGCACCGAAGCGCACAGCATCGACGAATTCGAGAAGGTGATGGAAGAACTTCTCGGTGAGGGAACCGAGCAAGTCTTCTACAAGTTCGAGCGCAATCCGGCGATCGACGCACGCTTCCAGAAACTCTGGATGGCGAAGCAAAAGCCGCTCCATAACCCGGAGTTCATCATCCACCCGATGCGTCACATCAAGGTGGAAGCAGAACTCGCTCAGATGCGTCACGCTTGCGAAATCTCCGCTCAGGCGCACAGCGAGGCGATGCGGCGCGTGCGTCCCGGCATGCACGAGTACGAAATCCAGAGCATCATCGAAGGCTTTGGCGCCGCCTGCGGTGCTCCCGAGCAGGCCTACAACACCATCGCCGGTGGTGGCAAGAACGGTGTGATTCTGCACTACAACACCAACTCGGATGTGCTGCTGGACGGAGATCTATTGCTGGTCGACGCCGGCTGCGAATTCCGCGGCTACGCGTCAGACATCACGCGGACTTATCCGGTCAATGGCAAATTCTCGGATGCGCAGAAGGAAATCTACGAGTTGGTGCTTGCCGCTCAGCTTGCTGCTATCAAGGCGGCGAAACCCGGCACCGACATCAATCACGTTCACGCTGTGGCCGACAACGTGCTGCGTCGCGGACTGGTGAAATACGGCATCCTGCCGGCGGAGATGGCTTCCAAAACCGCTCACGACAAGCTCGTGGCGCGGGCGGCGGAAAGCGGCAAGGAGGGTCTGATTGCTCACGTCGGTCGCTACTTCATGCACGGCACCAGCCACTGGATGGGTCTCGATGTCCACGATGTTTGTGGCGTGAGTAAGAAGGAAGGTAAGGAACTGCCTCTGGCCGCGGGCATGGTGCTCACTGTCGAACCCGGTCTCTACTTCCGCCCGGACGATAAAACCGTTCCCAAGCGTTATCGCGGCATCGGCATCCGCATCGAAGACGATGTGCTGGTAACGGATGACGGCTGTGAAGTCCTTACTGCCGGTGTCCCGAAGACGGTTGCCGACATCGAGCAGTTGATGGCGGAGAGCCGCGCTCGCTAAGCTAATCGGCGAAGCCGGTTTGATTAAGCCGGGTCTTTTGCTGTTATCGAGACCAGATCCGTTCTGGTGGTGGATAGGGACACTCGCGAGTCTGTTTTACATCGGAGCGCGGGTGTCCGGGCGAGCCTCTTGCGAGCGCAAACCCGGATGCCCGCTGCGTCCGCATTTAACTACTGTGCGCCTAAACCGCGCCAACCCGAAAGCTTCTTCCATGAAAATTGTCAGAAATATTCTTGGTGCCCTGTTGGTACTTGCCATCACATTTGGTGGCGGTACTTACTACGGGTATCAGATGCCGCGCAGCGGTGTCGACCCTCAGGACTACATCCAGACAGTAATCACGCCGTATGATGATGGTACGGCGAGCTACATCGCGTTTCTCGACAAAGCTCAAAAGTCGGTGCATGTCGCGGCGTATTCATTTACGCACGATGCCATCACTGCCAAGTTCATCGAGCTGAAAACCACGCGCAATGTGCTTGTTAGAGTTCTGCTCGACCAGTCGCAAAGCGGTGGTCCGGATCAGAAGGAGCAAATCGAGAAGCTGCGCGCTGCGGGAATCGAAGTGGTCATAGGTAAGTCCGAATCATACGGGCAAATCATGCATCACAAGTACACCATCATCGACGGCTTGTGGACTGAGACCGGAAGTTGGAACTACTCCAATTCTGCCAATAAACAGGCGAACTTCCTGGATTTCATCGAGTCTGCATCGAGAGCAAATCGCTTCCAGAGCAACTGGGAGCGGATGTATAAGTTCATGAAAGCGCATGAGAAGCCTGCTTCCAGCAAGGCGAAGCGCTGATACTGGCGGCAGACGAAGTCTTCCGGCAGGGCTGAAGGGAAAACGGGCGTCACACCCCGTTTTCTCCTTTAGCTTTTAATTTCTATTTACTAGTCTTTGTGGTAAGAATTCCGCTTAGATAGTGTATAGTAGATGCGTCGGGAATAAACAGTCTCGGGTAGAACGAGACTGTTTACTGATGCTAACGCCGACAGACGGTTTAAGTAATCGTCCCCGGCGGCAGACTAAAAACCGCGCGCCAGCTGCCGGGCTTCGTGCCGAAAGTTCGCAAGCGCAGCTAAGCCGAATTCGGATTGCTGCAGGACCGAGTAGCTGCCCATGCGGTCAAGACCGAGCCAGGCCCGCGCGGTTTCGCGATGTTCTTGTGCTCTTTCGAGTAGCGGAAGCAAGCGGTTTTGTGCTTCGAACGCACTGACAGCACCAGGAGTTCCAGCTTCGCAGTCAGCATCCTTAAGGTCGAGATAACGGGTCTGCGCTTGCCAGATTTGATAAACGAGCGCGGTGTAGGCGCGAGAAGCCTGGCGTTTTTCAGCGTCGCGAAAGAAGGAAACGATGCCGAGAATGGCAAGCGTCGCCGCGATCGCTATGACGCACATGAAAAAGAAGTTGAGATAATCGCCGGTGATTTCCATGAGAAGTTCGGTTTGGTAGAGTTTCTTTATCCTTAGAAGATTGGCAATCCAGCACGAATCTGACTGCACCGCTGCCGGTATCACAATCGGTGATACCGGCAGCATCGTGCTAGCACATCAGGCGTGCGGAACGCACCCAGTCCTTGCGAGTTGGGCGGTACGTCCGGTGACGGTCGCGGCATTCACGCAGACGCACCGGCTCGTTTTCGTCGTCGCCGAAGGATGCCGACGCCAGGCGTCCGTCTTCGAGGAACGACAGCTCGACGCCGTCGGCATCGGAGACGGACGAACGGTGCTCCGAGTAAACCTCGCCGGAAACGGCGATGTCGTCGAGCTCAGGCAGTTCGGCGTCGCGGATGGCTTGCCGCTGGAGCCTGTCGACGACCTTGTTGCGGCGCTGCATCCACATGTCGTGGTCGAAGTCGCGCAATTCGTGCGGCACGAAGACGAGCCGCATGGAGGTGCTGCCGTCGAAGCTCGGCAGATGTTTGATGACCGGTCGAACGTGTCCGGACAGAGGACCGTGGCACAGTTTCGAGCGGTTGTGTTTGACCGTGAAAACACGGTTACCGATGTAGGAACGCGTCATAGGCGATTTTGTTTGTTCTTTTGAATTTGGTAATTTATTTCGATTTGAGCCTGCTGTCTGAAATAGGCAGCAGGCTGAAACCGAAGAGAGACGGTGCAAGAATGGAACTTGCACCGTCTCTGGTATCAGTCAGTACTGGTCGCTAGCGACTGCTTACTTGCCTGCGGCGTCTTTGCGCTTCGCCGTCGAAGCCCACATGCGGATCTGCGAGACACGCAGCCGAGTGAGTTCGTTGGTGGTGAGCAGGCGGCGCTTCGGATCGACAACGACGACCTCTTGCACCTTGTGCTCTTGCGCCAGTTCCTGTGCCGCGTTCAGCGACCCTTCCAGAGTGGCGATGCCGTCGCGCTCGTTGACGATTTCTTCGGTGCCATCCTTCGTGACTTTGCAGCAGTGAAAGCCGCCGATTTCCGCATTGAGGAAAACCGTGACCGTGACGTGCTCCGAAATGAACGGCGTGCCGACGCTCTGACTGGCAGCGGCGCTGGCGGTCTGAACCGTCGCAATCGTCGCTGGTGCCACGGCTGCAGGCGTGTGCGTGTCGCTCGTTTCCGCAGGCGCGGAAGCCGGGGCGACCTGGACGTCAGTCAGTTTCCAGAAACCGACCTTGAGGCGGGGAGCACCGGTGCCGCGTTCGATCGAGGCTTCTTTGATCTGTGCTGAGAAGCGCTGACCGACCGGATTGACCATGGCGTTGCAGAGCTGCTCGGCCGTTTGCGACTGATTGCGGGCGACATCGCCGATATAGATCAGACCGGAGAAACCGCTGAGCGGTCCCTCGGTGATGGTGGCGAACACGCCGCAGACCTTGCCGGACTGCTTCGCGGTGGCGATTTTGGTCGTGGTGATGACGACGCGAGGTTGGCCGGAAGCTTGGCGATGAGCGTCGTCAATGCTGATGCGGCGGGTGGTGGTGGCGGATTGGGAGCGATAGTTTTGCATAATATGTGGTTTGGTTCTGATGGTGTCGGTACTTACGTTTTGGTTTGGTCATCGAGTTCACCGACAGGAACTTGGTTGACCAGATTTGCTTTGACCGCGCAGTTAGAAACCACGCGTTGTGGATCGCTTTAGGATGTGGCGATCAGATTGGCATGGCTATTAGCCTCTGAGCGACTACAACCACCAAGGAGATTTCCCTTTCTCCGATTATTCGGGCGCAAGAAACTCACTCGACCAGGGTTCTCCTGAGCTAGTGCGTCACTTATGCCGAGCTTCGAATCAACCTTCCCGCAGAACGGTAGGCGAATCGTTGCCGAATGCGGTGGCTAATTGTTCCGAACGGAAACACATCAATACTCTCGCTGTCGTGAGTACTGATGTCTGTCCGCAAGCCGCTTCAATCCAGGGGTTTTGAACCACGTGTAGATACCGCGAGCAAGCTCATGGAGGAATCGATTGGTGAAACAAGCGGACTGCGTGGTTTGTTTGGGTTTCTCGCAAAAACTGGAATGAAGGTTATGCCAATAACCTAACAGTCCGCTCCAGTATCTCCAAGTCCTGGGCGCGGGCGTGTGGCTGGCTTGAAACTGATGCTGGGTATGGGTTTGCGCGAATCGTATCGCTAAATATGTTAAACAGAAACGCAAATAGTTCTAAAAACTGAGCTCCTGTAAGTTAGGCCCAGTGGTCTCTCTAAAACCTGGCACAGCTCGCATGAGCTGCAACTCATATTATTGGTCGATCAATTGTCTGGAAACTACCAAATCGTCATTGACTGCGAGTAGCTGGCGATCTGGTTGATTAGCGCGAGTTAAGCTAAGCCTCTAAGTTTATGTTCGAAGTCCTTCAGCTGGTTTCTTTTCCTCTCCGTGGATCTTTGCACTTTCGTTTTCAAAAACGAGATTTACTACCTCTACGGCAAACGCAGCAATCAGCAGTGAGGCGAGGACTGGGCGACAGTCGAACGTAATGTGTGCGATACCGCTTTTGGTGGCAATCGCTGCCCGATGTTGTCATAACCAGTTGCTTGTCTGTGGAGCGAGAGGCTGATGAAGACTGGGCTTACGCCCGGCCTTATCAAGCCTTTTGTTTGATATTTTTGATACTAAAGTAAATAGTAAATCTTTTTTCAAAACAAACGACTGAGAGCTGCCAGAGGGCGGCTCCCGGTCGTCGTTTTAAGTCAGCGGCTCCGCTCAGCAGTCGAACCACATAATCAACCGAATTTTATCGGGCGAGGTCTGGCACTCGTTTTCGATCGTGGGCAGAAACTGTTCGAGGAAATCCACGACTAGTTCCCTGACCGGAAACGCTTGCAGCGTGTAGCCTTCCGGAACCTCACCTTTCGGTCCGCGACGGTGGGTTTCGACATGAGGGGAATGGATTTCCGCAGACCAGCCTCGGCGCTCAATCTCCTCCTTCGTCACCAGCCGTGCCGGAACGGTGATTTGTTGGTCGAAGTCGTAAGCCTTGATTTCCTCGACCGTCAACCAGTTGACGCCGATGTCCACCGCCCAGTCGTACGCCGCAATCGACTCAGCCGATGCGTCATTCGGCATGCCACGCCAGGCGGCGATGGGCGGAATGCCGTCGTAATTGCGAACGTTGGCGAGCAGTGCCATCGTTTCATAACTCTGGTATCCGGCATCTCGATACCAGTCAATTGGACTGATTTCGCGCGTCGCGACGCGTTGCGGTTTCCCTGGCGCGTGCACGTACTGCCATTTGCCGTCGACGAATTTTTCCACGAACAGATGCATGGCTGTGCCCATAGCAACGGACTCCTCTAATGTTGAAGCGGTAGAAGAAAAGCCGAGGACCGCGTGGACCCGAAGCGACGATTGTCTAATCGGGGTCGTGAACTCGACTTCTATGCTCTTCGAGTTCCTCTGCGGTTAACTTCAGGGCTTCCACGTGTTGAGTGAGCCAGTAGATCTTCTGGCAGTGGGGACAGCCCATGTAAGGCGAATTGAGTGAGCAGACGTGGCTGCAATCGTCACTCTCGCAATCACAGTTCAGATCGACGCACGCTTCTGTTTCCTCGAAGCGAATGACCGCCGGTCCGGATTGCCAGAGCGCTCGTTCGATTGGATGCACTTTGTCGTTGCTTCGAAGTGTCCCGCGTCGCTGTAAGTCAGCTTTTAATGCGGACCACTCCAAACCATCGATGTGCACCGCGTCGTTCTGGTGCGCGAGCGCCAGTTTTTCTTCATCCGTGAGCTCGACAATCTCGACGGAATTGCTTAGCCAATAGACGTCCTTGCACTTTCCGCAACGGATGAACTGCGTGAAGTAGCCGCGATAGCGCGAAGTCGCACCGCATGGACAGCTAAAGTCAACGCAGGCGTTCGTTCCCTTCCATTGCAAATTGACTGAACGGGGTAGTTTGGTTTGGCGACGCGCGGGCCATAAATTGCGCATATTTATCTCCGACTTTCACCACCGGCGGTGCTGTACAGCAAGCTGCGCAGATGGAAATTCAATGAGAACGAAGGTTTGTGACCCAAACTATTTGGTTCACATAGGCACACTCTAAAGGCGCGCCGGTCTATCGACCGGCGCGCTTCTTTTGACGACCGACGCAGCCATCTCAGTTGGCGTCGTACAGGCTGACCAGGGTCAAATTTTCCTCCTCGGGGAAGCGGGTGAAGTCGTTACCTTCCCGAGAACCGCAGGCTTCCATGACGACCTCCACCGTAGCGTTCGGCAACTGGCGCGCCAGCTCTTGCGCCGTCTCCTGCACGCAGACGTGTGTCTCCACACCACAGACGACGAAGTTGTTCATGTCGTAGCCACCGCGCCGGCAGGCCGCGATAACCTCGTCGGAACCGTCGCACTGACCCTTGGCCTCCTGCACGAACATGTCGTATCCGCGCACGAGCTTGAGCAAGTTCGCGAAGGTGCCCTCGTCCAGGAATTCAAGGAAAACGATGAAGGAGTCGGCCTGGCGAGCCGCACGAATCAACTCTCGCACCGCCCTGTACTGCTCCTTGTCCATGGCGGACCGGTAGCCGGGTTCCATGTCGACCACGACCAACACTTTGCCGTCAAAAGAGATCATTGGATGCTCCTTTTCTGAATTAGTGGCGAGTTTTGTCACTCGAATCGCCACCGTGAACGCCGCTTCGAGTGTGCGGCTTGAGGTCAGCGAGCCTGAGCCCGCCGACCTCGTCGGTTTGGAACTTTTACTGTCGTGCGAAACGCTGAACTGGTTCGCTTAGCTCAAGCGTCCGAGGGCGACGCGCACCATATGCGAGTTTCCTCCGAAGCCCAGCAAGCGGTAGTCGTCATCGTGCGGCTTACGTGCCACCATCTGCGGTTCTTCGTTGCCGAGGCTCCAGACTTCAGTGGCGTTAGGTCCGAACACGCAAATCAGATCGTCCCGGAGAAAGCGCACCTTCGCGACGTATCCTCCGACAGTGGTTTGCAGACATCCGACCCGGGCCTGAGGCATGGCCGCTACTCGCCAGAAGCCGCCTCCGCTGACGGTTTTGGTATGTTCCATCAGGAACGGAACATCGTCGATGGTGATGCCTGCGGGCAAACCAACGCCTTTGAGATTCAGCGTCCACAGTGTGCCGTACTCGCCGCCGAAGATGATGCCCGCGCCGTCCGATTGCGTGTCGATCGAGTAGTTCGGCCAATTAACGTCTTTGCCCAGAGGCTCGAATTCGTCTTTGGTCAACCGGAACACGTAGGTGATTCCGGATGTGGTGCTGACGTAGAGCTCGAGGTTGCTCCGGGAAAAGCACATATCGGCGATCGGGCTCTGGTCAGGGAAGTCAAATCGGAACGTCCGATACGGAGCCATGTCCATGTTCCAGACTTCGAATTGACCATCGCCGTTGCCGACCGCGATGTAGCGACCATCCAAACTGGTACGCAGGCACGTCAGGCTGGCGGCACTGATTGCCAGTTTGAGCGGCGGTTGCTTGCCCTGAGTGGAAAATCGCGTCACCTCGTTCGAAGTGATGTTACCGAACATGACCTCCTGTTCCAGAGTGTTGCCGTCGCCATCGGCACGCAAGTAGGAACGTGTCGCGCAGATTGAGAAACCTGTTTCATGTTTGGCGTCGAGGTCGAGCAGTTTAGTGAAACGTGTTTCGCCGACAAGCCGTCCAGCCCAGATCAACTTGCGACCACCGCCGAGCAATTCGGAGTAGGATTCGCCGTCTCTCGTGAAGCAGACTTGATCGGTTTTTGAACTGTCAAAGAGATAATGGACGATTTTCATAATCGTTCTCCGAGGTGGTTGATGAAAAGGAAAAACACGAGGCCGCGAAGCGGCCTCGTTCTGTCGACCTGCAGGTCGCTTCTTTTGCTTTTGACTAAGCCGTCAGCAGCGCGATGTCTTGCTGGGCGATAGACAGCATGTCGCGTTCGAACTTGAAGACGTCGACGCCGCGCGTGTCGTAGTCGGTCCACTCGTCCAGAATGGAGACCGTGTGCGCCACCACTTGCCGAGCCGCGACCACTTCCTGCATGCGCAGCAACGCTGTCGCCAGGCGTACCCGCATGACCCCGTGCCACCAGTGATCGGCTCCGAACAGTTCGACTGCGTTGTTCGCGCCGATGCGGGCGACGTTCGCCGCTTTCATCCAGTCGCCGGCGGCCAGGTGGTGGTCGGCGTTGGTTTTGGTTTCGGCGAGGAGCAGGCTGTCCTGGCGGAGCTGATACTGCAGGTTGTTCTCCACGATCAAGTCGCGCAGGTCCATGCGTGGGCTCATGGTGACGATCGCCACCGCCCGCGGTGTGCGGTCGGCGAGCATCTGTTCGCGGTGCCCTTCCAGTTCGGTGTCCAGTGCCGCCAGTGCCTGTCCGAGGAAGTGCGTCTGAGACTGGCTGTTCGTCATGCCATCCATCAGGATGGTTTGCGACATGAGAGCCGCCGCTTCCACGAAGCCATCCTTGTGGCGGCGTGCCGTGGCAGCCGCTTCGCTGTTCAAGCGCCGGGCCTCATCGACCATGTAGCGGTCGGACAGGCTGCGGGCGCGTTCCAGTAACGACAACGCCTCAGCGCTGCGCGCGGTGGTCATGTCGATCTCGATGTTCTCGACCCTGCGGGCATACTTCGTGGACGCGTTGCGCAGCAGGCACTCTTTGACGTCGACTCGGGGAAATAACATGGTTTTCTCCTCAGATTGTGAGCATGAGCTCTAGGGAAACTCGAGTAAAATCCTCGCGGCAAACCTGCCACGAACTACGACTGACTGTGATTGAGAAATGGCTCTGGGACTACTGATCGCCTTTGCGTAAGAGTTGAAAGAAAAAGAAAACTATAATTCAACATGACTGTGATTGATTACGCGAGTCAATTACTTTCCCGCGTACCAAGAGATAATTCAGAAGTAAAAACTCTGATTTAATCGAAAATGGGCAGTCTAACCTGTAGCGATCGAGTCGCATCGGATATATCGCAATATCCTCACATGTAGAAAAATGCCACTGCCAGAATTGCATAAACTCCAAGCAGCATAAGCCCTTCAAGCCAGTTGCTTTCACCGTCGGATGCGACAAATTTTAAAGCCACGACTGCGACAATGACAGCGACAATTTCGGCTTCGGTAAACATTAAATTCATTGGTTTGCCGATGAAGAAACCGATGAACACTAAAAGAGGAGCGATTAAAAGGGCCAGTTGCGCGCTCGATCCCAGGGCGATATTGATTGCCAGATCCATGCGGTTTTTCATTGCCATGAGAACGGCGCTGCTGTTTTCTGCGGCATTACCGACGATGGCGACGAGAATGACACCGACGAATAACTCCGACATGCCTAGAGCTTTGCCGGTCTCCTCCACAGCTCCGACAAGGAACTGAGCGATCAGTGATACCATCACGGTCGATGCCAATAATATGCAGATCGAGTTTTTCTTACTCCAGCCATGCACACCGATTGCGATTTGGCCTTCTTCTCCAACGGTGGCACCATAAAATCGTTTGTGTGTTTTTAGAGAAAAAACGAGACTGGCAAGATAAACGATCGATAAAATTACTGAGATTGCCAGTGATGATCGCAAGCCGGTAGAATCCGTGCGCGTGGATGCGTGCGACATGACAGCCGGCATGAGAAGACCGATTGCAGCTAGTGCTAACAATGTCGCTGATGCACTACCAGCGGTGCGGTTGAATTTTTGGGTTTCATGGCGCAAACCACCGGCGAACATGCTGGCGCCGAGGACGAGTAGCACGTTACCCATGATTGAGCCTGTAATCGAAGCTTTAACGACGTCAATTAAACCAGCGTTTAGTGCTGAAATAGCGAGGATGAATTCGCAGGCGTTTCCGAAGAATGCGTTGAGCAACGCTCCTACGCCGGGTCCGACGTGTTCAGAAAGGTGCTCGGTTGCTTTGCCCATGAATCCAGCCAGCGGGATTATACCCAGGCAGGATGCGGCAAAAATGAATACTGGAGGTAATCCCATGAAGTGGGCGATAAACGGCAACGGCACGAAAACTAGCAGCGCGGTCAAGATATCGAATTTACTTAAATCGAACTTCATCCGTTTTCTCGGTTGATCGTGGCGAACGAGGCGCCGCCGGTCGATCGAGTAAGCCAGGAGTCGTGTCGCTTCGGGCGCAGTTGGAAGCGACGACGGGGTTCCACATTATCCACCATGCGAGATTTCAATAAGTGCTCTAATCACGCAAAATAACCATCGATTTAACCAGGTTCTATTATTTCGACATTTGCTGTTCGATTTGAAGCGGCTACCCCGCGAAACTCGGACGGGTCAACTCGGAAATTGGTGAGACTTAAAGAAACCTTATTGCTATGCCACAAAGTGGTACTAGGTAAAATAGTAGTTGTCGTTTTAAAACGACAGGAGTTGAGATGTCCACCGAAAGGTGTCATCCCAGTGCTCCTGTCTCGCGTTTTATTGCGTTTATGGTCATCAAGCAACCACCTCCACGACGAATGTGTTGGCGTACTCGGTAACCAGGCGCGCTACTTCGCGGTAGTGCCCGCCGAACTCTTCACTGGCGAACCCAGCCATGGACTCGACCAGCGCTGCGATTGACAGGTACGACTCCTTTGAGGCGACGAAACCGTCGGAGGTTTCGATGTCCGCGACTTCGCGGATGGCGGACAGCAGACCGAATTCCTTAATGTGACCGTTGAGCAGCTTGCACTCGGTATCGCTGTCGTCAGTGCGGCTGATGTGGATCACGCCCTCGCTGTTGCGAAACAGCGGGCCTACGGTCAAAAACCTGGCGAATGTCGTATTCATAGCATCACCTACCTACCTTTCGAAAGTGTTGAGGAGCCGGCTTGGAGTGTCCTGGACCTCGCTAAGGTACAGTCTTGTTGCCGGCAGAAGTCGGGAACACCCCGACTTCGCAAGTCGCATGGCATCCGCGTGCCGGCAAAAGCGCCGGCAGCGGATTTGTTTCCGAATCTTGAACGCGGGCTACGCCGACTGGCAGATGCCAACTTGCTCGATGATGACGTCTTCGGGATTGGCGATGCCGAGAGCGTCAGCGATTGCGAGGCGAGCCACATCCTCGTCGATAGACTCGACATCGAGGATGAGATCAAGCCAGCCATCGGAACCGTCACCGTATTCGCCACCACAATCTTCGGCGTTAGCGCGAGTCATGATGGTGACGTTCGGATGGTTCTTGTCGATGCAGAGGAAATCTTCCCAGGGAGCAGGAAGCGAGCCGGAGATGCGGAAACGAACAGTGTTGGACATGATAGTCCTCCCGTTAAAAGCATCAACCGCCGCTCTAGTGAGTCGGCTTGTATGTCGATGCCACTAACGGAACGGCAAGAGCGTACAGACCATTGTGGGTCTCCTGTTAGATGCCGGTTTATGAAAAATCACCGCTAGTCCAAACATCAGAGGCGAGTGTCTATCTCGTCCAAAGAGTTGGAAGGCTGGCAGTGATGTGGAATTGAGATGGGATAAGGGTCTTGAGGCTTTTTGTTTTAATGAGTCGGTAAGAATGGATAACCAACCTTAGTACTAGAAAAAGCGGAGGTCAATGCGACATCAATATCAAAAGCGATTTGAAGTCGTTGAGGAAAACCAATACTCAGTCATGGTTTTGAGCTTTTGAACAGTTGCCTTTGGCTGCCCCAAAAATAGCTGTTTCGGAGCTGCAGTGATGACAAGTTGAAGATTAATCGGCTTTAACGACTAGCACTCTTCGCGCGAGGCTCCCTTCGAAGTTCGCTAGCAGCGCTAATTTCTCTCGCTGTTTTGAACCTGTCGAAGTCGAAAGTCAGAAATTGAACCGACACCTAAAATGTCTGTTTCCGTGGCTGTTTTAGCCCAATGAGATTCCGGTCTGATGAAAATCTTCGACATTGTCATCGAGTCATCGTAGGACTAAAGTTACGTCGCATCTTTTCTTCCACTTAACCAGAGCTTTGACCAAATATCAGTAACAGTCCAACTCTTCAATCACTGACACACGCTGAGTAGCATGTGCAGTTGGTCTGTCTTGTGTCCAGCACTGAAGTCGTGGCGTAAGCTTTATGCGCTTCGATTTGAGGGCTGGTCTTTTGGCGAGCTCGCATCGGGATCACCCGCCGAATCGACGAGTAGTCCCTCACTCCTGACAGATGTCAGGAAAAGGAGGCCTATCATGAGAATTCTAGTCGTAGAAGACTTTCGCGCAATTGCGAAAGGATTTTCTGAAGTGTTACGCGAGCAAGGTCACCAGGTCGATTGTGTGATTGGTTTTCGCGACATCAACACGCTGCAAGCCGTCGACATCGACGATTGTGACGTGACGCTCACTGCCGAAGCTTATGACTTCGCGCTTGTGGACGGTCAACTCGAACAATTCAACGATCAGCCATCCAACCCCATCCAGGGACCCGCTGTCGTAGCACGTTTAGTCCGGTCTGGTGTGCCATGCTTCGGTATCAGCACCGAACAAGACTTCAATGACAAGATGGTGAGCAATGGTGCGAAGTCGGCAGCCAACAAAGCTGTTTCCTTCGTTATCTTTGTCCACAGTCTGATCACGGTAGAGCAGGCAATCGCGAACGATGCACAAACAGTGCAACGTCTTCAAGAATGTCGAGCCAACATCACGACGGACGCCTACAAGGCTATGCGTCGAAACTGTGACAAGCTCGTGCAGAAGTACCTTTGATGAGGAAACTAAAAACGTCTGAGCCACGGCGTTATGACCCGTTGGTTTCAACTGAACAGGACGAAGCGAGCTATCCGCAAATTGTCGAAAGACAAGATGCTGAGCCCGTTTTTGTCCTGTTTTGTTCTGTATTTTTAATACTAATGAGTATAGAAGATTTCGCGTTTGATCGTTTGAACATGTTCGAAGGGGGCCAGCATTGAGTCTTTAACCTACCCCGATCTCATCGAACCGCTGGAATAACATCAACACGCGCAATCGCGACACTGCCGTCTAGTGACCATCGCCATAAAGGATTAATACCGGCAATTTCGGAAGTTTTGCTATCAGGTTGATCGCGAAGCCACAATCTAACGCGCTCTCCATCAGTCACCACGCCGTCTTTAGTGAGCGCAAATCCACAAGCATTTGGAGTGTATCGAATCTCACGGTCTGCAATTCGGAAGTTCACATAGCCCGGCGACATTGTGTAACCCCCCAAGAATTGAAAATCTCGCACGATGCCTTCCACCACCGTAAGCTTGCCTTCCCTGTATTCAGCCTCTAACTGCCGATTTGAGACATACCTAGGAACAATAAGCAACACAAATAAAAGTACTGTGCCTAAAAAAAATGCGGAAACCGGGAGTCTGTATAGTTCAACCCGTTGATCAAGTTGGAATTTCGCAACGCACTTACGAATCAAGTATTCGTAAAGAGGAGTCCAAGCGAAAACTACCATTAACAAGAACACTAGCAACAAAGAAAATAGAGCTGTGAGTAGTGGAGAAATGAGAATCATCTGCACGATTCCCTGGAAAGGTTGACTAGATATCTCGTATAGAGTCTGATACTTCACAGTGCGCTCCGCTCCAAGGTTATCTAAAGGCTTTGTCTAGTTTACGATCACTTCTTGACATCCTGTTAGGCTTCATATTTAGTTAATAACTGCCTGGACCTATACCATCGTTGGAAGCAACGCATTCCCATGTTTTAGTCCAAAAAACGAGGACTCAAGGCGAATTCTTTCATATTGAATGAGTCGCGTCACCAGATACGGTGGCTCCCGATGTTCTCAGTCTGAGCTTGTGACTTGAGTTGCTCCTGTGAGCTTTACTCGAGTCCATAATCGAACAAAACACCATTTCTTATCGTATTGGAACCGGGCAATATTCCTAACGCGAACTCTGACAGGCGGCGACATTAGACGGAGTGCGAGGTGCGCGAGGTGTTAAACCGTATCTCATTTAACTTGGCTGATAGGTTCTAAATGTCTCAAGACCTGAACTGGCTCGGTTTACGTGCAATGAATGGGTCGAAAGTTCTCTCGTAATCTTCGGTCACGCCACCCAGTTTTAACTTGGAAGTCACATGTGCGGATTTGTAGGGTCTGGTTACCTCTTGTATACCTACCTCTTTCACCACGGACGCTCTCACCACTCAACTCGCCGAACATTGTCTCAACCGAGCAAATTCGATGCGCTTAGCGCAAGAGTGAGAGTACGCGTTCTGAAGTGAGAGAGGTTTGTCGACTTCGAGGAAGAACGGTGTCGAGGATTCTGCCCCGATTGCCGTGTCACCGACCCGACTCAGCCGTTGAGTCGAGTTGTTTCTGTTACCGGTTAGCCGCATGTGCACTGCGACAACCTCAACCGTAAATGGAGCTCTAGTCTTATGAACGATTCCACCACCACCACCACCAACGACGGCGCCGCCGCCGCCACCACC
>CAZRMH010000188.1:0-15129 GCA_964600935.1 uncultured Candidatus Obscuribacterales bacterium | reverse complement strand
ACGCCGAACGGGCGGGTCTTCCGCTTTTGCGTCAGTCGCCAGACAGATTATAGAAGTCAGGACCAGAAGCCCTGACAGCGAGTGGATGCGAGGTCTCAACCTTTCGTTTTTTGGCATAAAAATCATATTATTGCGTCGCATCCTGCTTATATACCCGCAACGCGCTCTTTCATGCGCCACGTGAGCCCCTGGAAACTTCCCTCGAGGATTCTGGTGGCGTACAATCTGAGCCAGCATTAGAACTCCAAAAAACACGGATTTTTCGGGAATATAAAAGTGAAAAAGTCTTACGATACGACTAAAACAGAAACAATCGCAGGCGCTCGGATTGCCATTGTTCAAGCAAGCTGGCACAAGGAACTTACCGACCGAATGGTCGATGCGACCAATCGCATCTTGACCGATGCCGAGGTCTCGAACTTGGAAGTTTTCGTCGTTCCCGGCTGCTACGAGATTCCTCTGACCGCGAAGAAACTCGCAAAATCAGGTAAGTATGACGCGATTGTCGTTTATGGAATCATTGTCAAAGGCGACACCGACCACTACGACGTCATCCTACAGACCTGTATACGAGAACTGGGGCGCGTCATGTACGATTTCGAAACTCCAATCATTATGGAGATTCTACCGGTTCATGATATTGCGCATGCCATCGCCCGCACTGAAGGTGACCACAACAAGGGCATCGAAGCAGCTCAGGCAGCCATCAAACTAATAGCGCTCTACAGAGAGATGGAAAACGAAAATTCGTAGGATGAGCGACAATAAACAAGCCTACGAAAAAACTTGGTTATCGAGTTTTATTAACGGCGGCTTGCACTTGCTTTAAGATATTCTTTGCTTTCACGTCTGCAGGATCGTCGTCACAGGCTTGCTGTGCGGCAGAAAGAGCTTCATCGAATCGCTTTAGCCCGAGATTGGCCAACGCACGCTCAGTGAGAAGCATTGTATGCCAAGTATCAGCGCTGTTCGGTGTTACTGATTTTCGCGCATCAGTTTGGCATGCTAGATCGATATCCTCAAGAGCCTCCTCATGGCGCCCTAAACGGTTTAGTGCCGCGGCTCGATAATAGAGTGTTACCGAACGATTACTCCATAGCTTTCCGATCACCGGGTCGTGATTGAGCTTAAGTGATTTGTCGAAGTCAGCAACGGCGTCTTTATCGCGACCGACCTTATATAAGGCGATTCCTCGACACATATAAGCCCGATACTCCTCGGGTTTAGCAATGACAGAAAGTTCAGCTTCGTCTAAGGCCGCTTTAAAATCACCAGTCTCAACGAAAACATCAGATCGAATTCTATGCGCCCAGTAATTTGACTTCGGCTGCAACTCCAGCGATTTGGCGGTGTCGGCAAGCGCTTCTTTGTAGTGTCCTGCGTCGCGATGATATCTGCCGCGCAGATAATAGTTGGTCGCCGATGGATTTGTTTCAATGTCCTTCGTGACTGATTCAATGGTGCCTGTTTTGAACGTCGAGATAAACCAGACATAGAGCACGAGAAAACCAACCAGTATCCCAATCAGGACAATCAAAAGTTTTCTGCCATTAAAGCTCAGCTTACCGCCAGAAGCCTTTGTCCCTATAGGCTCCTGCCCATCTGCTAATAATTTCAAGTCGGACAAAAGCTGATCGCAACTCTGATAACGAAATTTTGGATCTTTTGCTAAAGCGCCATCAATAACCTTGTTTAACCCTCTCATTCCTTTGACTGGCTTCAAGGGTTTATGCCTCTCACTGACATGTTTCATGATCACTTCAAGAGGTTGAGCGCCAGTAAATGGTGGACGCCCTGAAAACATTTCATACGCCATACAACCAAGCGAGTAAATGTCGGATCTCTGGTCGACTCGCATTCCCTGGCATTGTTCGGGGCTCATGTAGCTGGGTGTTCCGAAGACGTCTCCGGTTTGAGTCAGATTGCGAAGTTCAATATCCTCAATCGATTTTGAAATTCCGAAGTCGATAATCTTAATCGCCTCACTGCCATCCTTCTCTTTATAAACCATGACATTGGAAGGTTTCAAATCGCGGTGAATAATCTTGTGACTGTGAGCATGCGAAACAGCGCTGACAACCTGCCGAAACAAACCGAGCGCCCGCCGCGACTCCAAAACACTCTTGTCCTTGAGTATCTGATCAAGGCTGTCACCCTCGACAAATTCGATCACCAAATATGGTATCGCCTGATGAATCCCAAACTCTCTAATACCGGCTATTGCGCTATGATTCAACTCAGCCATAGCCTGAGCCTCGCGCTGAAAACGCATAATCGCGTTGGCATTTAATTCGGTGCCAGGCAGAAGAAACTTTATAGCAACCGGTGTACCGAGAAGCATATGACGAGCTTTGTAAACAACACTGATACCGCCTTCTCCAAGCAGCGACTCAATCTCAAAGTGACCGCCGATAACTTGCCCCACAAGCGAAACTCTTGAGATTCCGAGCCGATCAACTGTCGCATCTGCGGAATAATTACTCGAGGTGTTCGCCGGCGCGTCAGAAGCGACCAGTGTCGCTGGCGGTGTCATGAATTCGGGCTCGTTTTCTTCAAACACGCTTACTGTCTCTCTTCGACACTTGACTCGTCCTTTTCCCGACCGGCGTCGACTTGAATCGACGACTTGAGCTGATTAATCTCAGAATTATTCGGGGAGATTTTCTCGGCACTATTAATATCATCAAGTGCAGCTTCTCTGTTTCGATGGGAAAAATAAAGCTTGGCACGCGCGATATAGTTTTCAACGACCTCAGGGTGCTCTCTAATCTCTTTGCTAAGTTCAGCAAGCGACTTTTCTTGCCTGTTAACGGCGACAAGTGATACCACTGCGCATAAAGCAACCAGCAATACCAGAACAGAATAAATCAAACCCCTCTGATATTTCTGCTTGCTCATGTAGAACGTGTGGCGAGGCGCTTTCCCAGCTTCAAGCAACTCCAATTCCGCCAGAATATCAGCAGCGGAGGCGTATCGATTCTGCGGTTCTTTAGCTAAACCTTTATCAATCACGCGTTCAAATCCCTCCAAACCAGGTGGCGCCGGTAATACCATCGGAGGGTCATTAATATGTTGAAGAAATACGCTAATAGGTGTTTGCCCTCTGAATGGTGGCACTCCTTCAAGCATCTCGTAAGCAACACATGCTGCTGAATAAATATCAGTTCGGTGATCGGCCGGTTCACTCCGACACTGTTCCGGACTCATGTAATATGGCGTTCCCAGAATCGAGCCGGTTTTAGTTATCTCAGCTAATTTCTCATTCTCAATGATTTTCGCGATGCCAAAATCGATCAGTTTTACCGCATCGCGCCCAGAGTCGTCCGTGAAGACTATTATGTTTGACGGTTTCACATCACGGTGAACGACTCCGTGTTTATGGGCGTAACTGAGGGCTTGCAATAATTGTTTCAAAATAAGCAGCGCGCGACTGGGTTCCAAATATCCGCCCTGCAACAGCTGCTCGAGCGATTTGCCATTTGCAAGTTCCATCACAATGAATGGCATGTCGTCATGGATTCCGAATTCCTGCACTGAAGCGATGTTTTCGTGAACCAAACCTATTGCGGCTTGCGCTTCTCGTTGAAAACGCTGCACCGATTTCGCATCCAAATGCTTTCCTGGTTTTAAAAACTTTATCGCGACGTGTTTCTTAAGCAGTTTATGATTTGCTTTGTAAACTGTTCCCAATCCGCCAGTTCCAAGCACACTCAAAATTTCATAGTGGTCCGCGATGATTTGACCGGTCAGGTCAACGACTGATTGCAAGTCACTTTGCTCAAGCAAATCTTCGCCAGCTATGAGCTGGGGTGCGTCATCTTTAAGCTGCGGATTCGGGTTCTTGAGATGTTCGGACATTTTCTGAGATTGTTCTGACTGAAACAATCATACTAAACCCGCGCTTCTTGCGGAGCTTTAATTTGATATTTCCTCAAGAAATTGGAACTTATCGAACGCCCCTCACCGAAAGCATAACAACCTAACAATCGGCGTTTTCACGGCGAACCAGCTGGTCTCTGGAACTGCCAATTCAATCCTTTAACTCCCGGCTTAGTCAAGTCAATACTGATATCACTGCCGGTGCCATCTTGTTCGTACTTATCGACAGCAAGAGCCCAGCGCGAAAATTCTTGCTGCACTGCAGCCGCATCACCTGGGTGTTTCGCGTCCATCTCTCTAGCTGTCTTATTGAGCAGTTCGACTGCATCAGCCGTTCTTCCAGAATCCATCAGACCAGCCATTTTCGAGGCAGATGCATGCTGGTCTGCAGGAAGAACCGAGTAATGTTCCGGCGTATTGAGCGCATCGTATTTGATCACCAGGTCGAGTCCTACACCGTCATTCTCTTTGGTATCCACCTTTTTCAAAAGACTGCGAAAATCCTCGCGTGAAAGTTGTTGCGAATATTGTGAGAGCTGCCTGGCGACATCATCTGCTTTCGACGCATCGAGATTGGATGCGATGCCGTCTGCGGCTCTATCAAAATTGCTCATAGTCGTGCTCCAGGTTCCATTAAATATACTGCGAGTCTGACTGCGATTTAGATACCAAACAATGGTATTAGTACGAAGTTGACAACCGAAAAGCCCTTTAAAAGTAGAGAGCAACTACATCCCGGACTTCATGCTTGTCGTCAGGTTGCTAAAACTTGGATCCGCCTTTCGCATTGACTAAAATTCATGGCCTTGGTGCGACATCATCATTGTCCCCGACCTCACGGACCAGGCTTTTCGGTGTTTCCGGTAAATCTAGCCACCAGACCATATATAATCCACTTTGTTGTACGGTAAAAGTGCTCAAAATATGTCACAAAAAACAGCAATGATCACCGGAGTCACGGGGCAAGATGGCGCCTACCTCTCGGAGCTTTTGATAAGCAAGGGTTATCTTGTTCATGGAATCAAGAGGCGATCCTCATCGTTTAACACAAGCAGGATCGACCATCTCTATCAAGATCCGCATGAGAAGGAGATTCGCTTTCGTCTTCATTATGGCGACGTCACGGATTCCACTAACCTAATCCGCCTGCTACAAGACATTCAACCGGATGAGATTTACAACTTAGCAGCCCAGAGTCATGTGATGGTAAGTTTTGAAACTCCAGAATACACGGCGAACGCTGATGCAATAGGAGCATTGCGATTACTCGAGGCGATCAGGATCTCAGGGCGCGAAAAGTCTACGCGGTTTTACCAGGCATCGACTTCGGAACTATTTGGTCTAGCCCGTGAAACTCCGCAGACTGAGACCACTCCGTTCTACCCTCGTAGTCCCTACGCAGCGGCCAAAGCGTATGCGCACTTCATCACGGTGAACTATCGCGAAGCTTACGGCATGCATGCATCGAATGGCATTCTCTTCAATCATGAGAGTCCACTGCGTGGCGAAACCTTCGTGACCAGAAAAATTACGCGTGCTGTTGCTGCCATCGCGGTCGGCGAAAAAGAAACGCTATATTTAGGAAACCTCGATGCCTGTCGTGATTGGGGACACGCCAGGGATTATGTAGAGGGGATGTGGTTGATATTGCAACAAGAATCACCGGACGATTACGTTCTTGCCACTGGTCAATCAAACTCGGTAAGAACCTTTGTAGAACAGGCTTTTGCTTGTATAGGGAAAAAAATCAGGTGGGAAGGTTCCGGTATCGAAGAAGTCGGTCTGGATGCAGATAGTGGAGACATTTTCGTTCGCATCGACCAAAGATATTTTCGACCAGCCGAAGTCGATAGTCTAGTTGGAGACGCTTCAAAAGCTCGGTCGAGACTTGGTTGGAGTCCACGTATTAAATTCGATCAGCTCGTAAAGGAGATGGTCGCAAGCGACATTGCGATCTTGAAGAATAACATTGCTCGGTATCGAAACTCGGAATGAAACATTTTGATCTTACCGGAAAACGAATTTTCATTGCCGGAAATCGCGGCATGGTTGGAGCAGCACTTGTTCGGCGCCTGAAGATGGTGGATTGCGAGATTCTAACGGTGAGCCGCGAAGAACTAGACCTGAGACAGCAAGAAGAGACCCATCGCTGGATCGTGAAGAACAAACCCGATGCTGTGTTTGTCGCAGCTGCCACCGTCGGTGGCATCATGGCAAATAATGACCGTCCTGCGGAGTTTCTCTATGACAACATAATGATTGCCGCCAACGTTATTGAAGGCGCACGAATTGCAAAAGTAAAAAAGCTGTTGTTTCTAGGCTCCTCCTGTGTCTATCCGAAATTGGCATCACAACCGATTTCAGAGAACGCATTGCTAACCGGTCCGTTGGAACCCACAAATCAATGGTATGCAGTGGCAAAAATCGCGGCCATTAAGATGTGTTCAGCGTACAGGCTGCAATATGACTGTGATTTCATTTCAGCTCAACCGACAAACCTCTACGGAGCAGGCGACACCTACGAATTGAATTCCAGTCATGTTATTCCTGCTCTGATCCTGAAAGTTCACACAGCAAAAGTATCTGGAGCTAACGAAGTGGAGATCTGGGGCACGGGCACACCGCGTCGCGAATTTCTTAATGTCGAGGATCTGGCTGATGCGCTCGTCCTGATAATGGAGAGATATTCAGAACTTGAGCCCATCAACATTGGCTATGGAGAGGACGTGAGCATCTCAGAATTGGCTAAAATGATTTGCGAGATTGTAGGTTTTAAAGGCAAACTGCATTATGCCATCGATAAACCTGATGGAACTCCATGTAAGTTACTTGATATTCGTAAACTCAAAAATCTCGGATGGGAAGCGAAAATTAGTTTACGCAAAGGATTAGAAGATACCTATCGTTCATATTTGGACCGCAATTGAATGGAGATCTCAAAAGCAAGGAAGAAATGAGACAGCTGGAAAACAAAATTCGCGACTTGTTCAAACTCGATAAGTTCGAAACAAACAAACCGGTTGCCGTAAAGGTCAAGAATGGACTTTGCAATCGTTTGAGAACGCTTGGCTCGTTTCATGCTCTGGCCAAAGAACTGAATCGACCGTTCCTGTTATGTTGGGATCTCTCAAACGGCTGGTCTGATGATCGCTTTGAAGACTTGTTCGAAAATCCGATTATGCAAATAACGACAGAGCAATTTTTTGAATTAGCAAGCAAATCGCTATGCATTGAAAAGTACTTTCATAACGATCAAAATATAGGCGCGCCAGGCTTTGATATCGACATGCTGAACGATCGCTCAAAGGCGATTACCTATTTTGGAGATCGTGAATTGGTTGCGCTTCTTCCACGAAAAGTGACACTATGCCGATGGCCGACTCTTGGTCATGGCTACAAAAATTTTGTGCGTTCTCTTCAACCGATAAAGTCATGTTTGGACGAAATCGATCGTGTATCAGCTGAATTTGATCGGTCAATCATTGGTGTACACATTCGGCGTGGCGATGCCCTCAAATCAACTATTGCCGAGAAGTTTTTAGTCTCATCTGATGAAGCTTTTCTAGATGAGATGAGCGCAATCGTAAGAAAGAACGACAAAGCCACCTTTTTCCTAGCCACCGATTGTGACACCACTCAAGCGACGTTCCAAAAACATTTCGGTAGCCGAATCTCAGTCAATGACAAAAAACGCTTTGTCGCGAGTAATTGGCTCGAGCAAAAGGAGAATCAAGCAGATGCCGTCATTGACCTGTGGTTACTCAGCCGAACAAGCCGAATCATCGGGAATAACTATAGTAGTTTTTCCTCCACCGCAGCATTGCTCGGCGACATCCCTTTGTCGATTGCGAAGAGCGACCGTGATTCGTGAACGGGCGTTCAGCGGCTAAGAGTCTAAAAGAAGACTCACGGACTAACTTCAGAAGATCTGTCACTCAACAAAATCGAGATAACATCGAGGCCTTGGTTAATTGTTGCGAGTACTTCTTCATATCGATCTCGACGATATTTTGCAAAAGCGAGAAATTCCACCTGACTCTCTTCAATCGAGAGCAATTCAGAATCCCAACGCAATTTATGCGAATGCAATTCTTCTCGCTCATTCTTCAGTTCCACTGATGCAGCATTCAATCGTTCTTTAAAACGACTACATTCGCGTCCCTTCGGTTTTCTGGATTCACCTTTTGCCATTTTGATGAATGCCATCAGTGTATTGTTCTCCAGCTTCGCAAGCCTGTCGGCAATATGTTCTACAGCACCGTTGCCGAGACTATCATGAAGAAGCAGTCCGCATCCGGAATTTACGATCTGGATGAAAATGTCGAAGTTGTCTCGCAAAGTTACCGGCAAAATCCGTAACAGTGTTCTGATGATGTGCAGTCGTTCAACAACCAATCCAACTTCGAATAGTCGATCTGCATTCGCTTTGTTTTTGCGGCGCAACGAATTTAAACTGGCCTCAAGATCGACAGTAGAAGCCTCAAGCGTAGTTTTCGTACTAGAAAGATTTATGATTTTATCTTGATCTAGATTTGAAATTTTGGCGGATAGATCTACTATTTTTTCCCGCATGAACATTAAGTCGTCTTGCAATTTGATCTCGGTCTTTTTCGACACCTCTTGAGCCTCGACAGCTTGTTCAAATTGAAAACGCAAACGCTCAAAAGCTCTGTCGTTATCGGGATCAACTCTTGCAGCAAAATCATTTATCTTTTTATGCACATTGAGAAAACTGTGGATGTGAGTTCCAATTTTCTCTAACTTGGCCAGTTCTTCTCTTTTCGGTAACTTTGCCCGCTCTTCCAAAATTCTCGCTTTCTCCGCCTCAATGATTTCGCGATACCTCTCCGGAGTCATCCTCGGTATTGGCGGAGCCATTGCCAATTGAGCTTCTCTGCGAGCCGCGGCCACATCTTGCATCCGCGCAATTTTTTCGTTAAGTGAAACTTCAAGCGCTTTGATCTGTGTAAGTTCCTCGATGCAACCACTCCTGGTCAAAAGATCCGAGAAAAATTTCTCAGAAGCTTGAGCCTCCTTCAGTACGACAGCCGTGTCAAAATGATCGATCTTGGCTCGCAGATCTGAAATCTTGAGCTTCAGAATTGGAATCTTCTCTAACTCGCAGTCGAGGGCCTTCTGTAGTTCAGCAACAGAGGCCGGCCCAGCAGAACGAGGTTTTAGTTCTTCGTGAAATATTTGCGCCGTTAAAACGTTCCTTTGCTTTCGCTTATTTTTTGGGATTTTTTTCTTCGAAACTCTGATGGACTTTTTCTCGGACATCTTACCGGCTCTTCGAGTTGGGTCCGCAATTCGCAATCTATATTCTTGAACCTTAAGCTCAGCGAAATCCAGTTGTTTTTGAAGCTCGAAAATTTCAATCGTAATCGTATCGCGTTCAATCATTTCCAGTCGCCGCGCTTTCGCTTCTTGATCGAAGGTTTGATAGATTGGCTCGAGAATACAAGCATGCACTCGTCGCGAAATCTCTCGTATAGCCATTCCCGGCAACAACCGAATGTCTCTCAACCCATCCTCAACCGAATTTTGCCGCATTACCAGAATGATGAGCACTGGAGGAATGACCCACAGTGCGATTAGTACCATCAGTACAAAGGATTCGACAGTCATTGGTCGTTCAGACAAATCCCAGTTGGACCTCACAATCTATTCTAGCTGAACCAGAAAAGTCTGCTACACCAGCAGGAGCTATCACAAGCGATACTAGAATTTCGAAGTTGCTAGCACGATCACCTGCAATAAATCTGACTGAGGAATTCCGCGACCGGACAGACTTTAACTCCATAAAGCAGCTAAATGCCGTAATGCTCTGCCCAGTCTTATAACGCGACCACTTCACCTGTGATTCCGAGAAGGGTCATGGCGGCGGGGTTGAAAAATGCAAAACCGACACAACAAGTGCATTAATGCCATCACAGCAACTGGAACGATTCGAAAAATAATGAACGATACTTACCGCATGAGACGAATAGTTCTAAAATGAATGCTTTTCTTCGGAAGAAACTAACATATCGGCTTTTGAATTTATAACTTAACATAGCCTGTATGCAAGGAATCTGCTTCAAAGCTTTCTTCGTCCTAGAATCGCCAAATACCAAGTGAAGTCGACTTCCTCTGAAGTGAAACGTGACCAAAATCCGAATTCTCCAGATCTAGATGACGTGTCACGATCTTGGAATATTCTGCCGATTCGGGTAGGATCGGTTGAATCATCGTTGATGGCGGCGACCAAGCTGTCAGACTACTGAAGATCGATATTGCGCTTGTTAAAACAGGAATCCAATTCTATGCCCCACATGTTTGAACCCCTCACCATCCGTAGTGTCACACTGCGCAACCGCATTGGCGTCTCGCCAATGTGTCAGTACTCATCCGAAGATGGACATGCAACAGATTGGCACCTCGTGCATCTGGGCTCAAGAGCAGTTGGTGGTGCAGCTCTCGTCATTGCTGAAGCTACAGCAGTCGAACCTGAAGGAAGAATTTCGTTCGAAGACGCTGGCATTTGGGCAGACTCGCATATAGAACCGCTCGTCAGAATCACAAAATTTATCGAGCAACAAGGCTCCGTGCCAGGCATTCAAATCGCTCATGCCGGGCGGAAGGCCAGCACCGTTCGTCCATGGGACGGTCGTGGCGCATTGCCACTGGACAAAAACGGTTGGGTGCCGAAGGGACCTAGCGCGATTAAATTTGATAGCGATTATCTGATGCCAAAAGAATTGACCATCGATGAGATCAAGAACATTCAAGCAAAATTCGTTCAAGCTGTCGAACGTAGTATCAAGGCTGGTTACAAGTGGATGGAACTCCACGCCGCACACGGTTACCTTTGCCACAGTTTCCACTCACCATTGTCGAATCAACGGAAAGATCAATATGGTGGCAGTTTCGAAAATCGAATTAGATTTACACTGGAAACGGCGAAAGCTGTTCGCGACGCCTGGCCAAGCGACCTGCCAATGAGTGTTCGACTTTCCTGCACTGATTGGTATGAAGGCGGTTGGACTTTGGATGAATCAATTGAACTCAGTAAGAAACTGAAAGAACTTGGTGTAGATCTAATCGATTGTAGCTCTGGCGCCGGAACACCACTTGCAAAAATTCCAGTAGGCGCTAATTATCAGGTTCCATTTGCCAACGCAGTCAAACACCAGGCTGATATCCTATCTGGTGCCGTCGGAATGATTACCGAACCGATGCAAGCCGATGCGATCATTCGAAACGAGCAAGCAGACGTGGTGTTCCTCGCCCGAGAGTTGTTGCGTGATCCGTATTGGCCTGTTCACGCCGCGCAGATTGTTCACAAAGCTGATGCGGTCTCACTACCGGATGCATACCACTATGCGGCGTATCCGAAGCGCAACTAAAGTTAAACTGAAATAGAGCACCACCACCGATATCAAACTAGCACTGAATTTTGCAGGTGCCACCACGTCGCGAAATAATATTTTTGAAAGAAGATGGGACATGAACCTTCTAGTGCAAACACACAAAACCGCATCCAGGAAGGATTTACCATGTCCCTGTTTCTTTCGGCTGCTCTTCGAATGCAGCTTTGACTACAAGATTCCGAACCAAAGCTGAATCAAACAGATGGCGAGCCCTATTGGCACTGAGCAAAGTTTCAGGATTACTGGCAACGAGCGCCATTTTGCAAGGGTCCAAGCACAGATCGTCATCGATGAGATCAGACTCAGAACCGCAAACCAAATTGGTGGTTTAGGCCAGCTTAAGTTGGGTGAATCGAAAAGACACGCACCTCTCGATGACTCCATCAACCAACCAGATATTGGCCCGGTCCATGAGTTGGCATCTTCGCCTTGTTGTCCGATTGTACCGTTGATTGCACCCTGGAGAATCGGCGCAGTATTGAAAAATGGATTCTTGTGACCTTCACCAGAAACTGCATACGCGGAAGAATTGTTACCACCACCAATAATGCCATCCGTAGACAGACTGTTATTGCCATTCAGTCCAATTTCAAATCCTGGCACCTGCTGATACGCCACGGTTTGACCGATGTTTCGATGCAGTCGATATCTGTCGTAGTCGCTCTGGCGTTCAAGCACGGTTGCACCTGTAACCTCAGAAACAAGCCTGTATGCCGTTCCCAGATCTACTGCAGTCTTACGATCGCCTTTTGCTAGGAGATTTTCAATTTCTTGGTGAGCCCACAAATTAGAGACACGATGCGCCGCTGCATCAGAATGAATAATCTGGCAATCTGGACGATTTGCCGTATAGGAGTATTCGCACTCGAGATTTCCGGACTCGCCCTCTCTCAAGGTTCCAACAATGTATGTACCTATAGGTGCATGTTTAGCACGAGTAGCGAAAACAGGAAGCACCTCATTGCGCTTGCATACAATTTTGATATCCTCAAGATCTTTTGAATCCAGATTAGCTCTCAAAATGAACCGTCCCCGCCTATTCGAGTCGACGCGGAAGTTTTCATTTTCATTGCTGATCTTTGAAGCTGACTCAAGGTGCAAGTCTTGTTTACCAACTACTTCGAAGTTCGACTTCTCTATTGATGGGACCGTCACAGTACAGTCACCGCTTCGCGACAGCGCTAGGGGCGAAGTAATTCCCATGCGGATTTTCAACCGCCCATTGGCAGGCACAGGTGATGCTTTGACCTGCACTCTGTTGGAACCAAGCCATGTAATTAGCATGGGATCACGACGTCCAGCGCTCACCCAATTGTAGGCTTGGCTAACTTTCTCAGCGGAATTGAAAGCAGCTTCTTGAGGAACACCGTTAATCCACAGCGTTGCCCGCGACACTGCCGAACCCTCCGGTATTATGAATTCTGCGACAGCTTCCCCCGGCTGAGTCCCCGGATTGGTCAAAAGAAGCGTCCAGTAAAACGAAGCTGTCAATGTCTGCGAATCGACAATTCCTGTGATTGTAGACTTCGAGGCAGCGAGTCCTGTTTTCTCAGTCACTGAAGACGCGATGCTGGCAGTTGATGCAGTTCTTGAAGCGGGTTCACTGGTTCTTGCAGGTGATGGACTTGTTGAAGGCGGTTCAACACTACTGACAGAGGGTTTCTGGGGTACGTCAGTTTTTGTGAGTACGCCTGGAATCAACCACTGAACACTTAGCGTTGCTGCGACCCCAAAACCTATCCCAGCAAGCAAGAGTTTCTTTGAAATCGGTTGACGACAGTATTTCGATTTGCCGACTGGAGCCTCTTGCATACGTTGCCGATGCGAGCTTCGTGACCAAGATGGTTCTTGCCTGTAAATGCGTTCCAATTGTTCGTATTGAGAATGTTTTGAGATTGGTTTATGTCTATTCATATGTTCTCCCGCCCCGCTAAGGAACCCCTCCGCGTCAAAAAGACAACGCAGCGACTCCTCTTGATAGAGGCTCTCGGTATTATTCGTAGTAAGTTCAATCGACCGAGCAAATGCTCTTCGAATCTACTCTAAATGAAAAAAACCTGATCATCCATGGCAGAAACCCTAGTCATTTGAATGACGAGCATGATCCGCTAGGCATGGAGTTCTTTGCTGACATTAAGTAAGCGAACTTCGAATTTGATGGTGCGCAGATTGCTAGGGGAATCTTTCTCGAGTGCTCCATACGATGCTTCTGACCTTATAGAAGATAAGTCAACAATTAAGAAAACAAATTCATCCGGAGCAGATTATCGAGGCAGGGAGTAGAGTGTCTAAATAGGCTTTCTTCGTGTCAATCAAACCAGGTTGCCGGTTTAGGGAAATTGAATGCTTAGAATGGTTTCCGTGATTTTCGGTTTTCTGGTGCGCGTATTTCTAAGTGCATTGTTCTATGCAACGCCACTGCTTGGCTTTTGGGTCGTCTCATCGCTTACCGCGTTCCTGGGCGGACCATCGTGGATGGCGTGGACAGCGGGCGCATTTCTGTTTCCACTAATTCCTGGACTCTGGGAATTCCAAGCATGGGCTCACCGCGCCCCAGAGAAGAAACCACTTCTGACAGTCTTCGATCGTCTAAGCTTGCGAACCTTCTTCGTTGGCGCGGTATTCCTGGTGGTGCTTCTGTATCTCTATCCTCAAACAGCGTTTGTCGCTCTTTCTACAAGAGGAGACTGGATGCTCGACGGAGTGAAGGATCCTCGCGCCGACAAATTGCGACATGTTTTGTTCGCTACGGCTGGAGGAGTGCAGTGGTTACACGACGCGACCAAAACCAATCCGTTCAAATCGCTGATCGATCTAAAGGCTCAACAGAAAACAGATAAAGCGACCAAGCAGCGAGAACAAGAGATTGCTGAGAATAGTGAAACCACCTCCGATCAGAGAGAATCACTCCTGTTTCATCCTGAACCGATAACGAAAGAAGATGAAACCGAGTCTTCACCGCAAGACAGTGCTGATGGAGTCAATCAAGAACAAAACGATCAGCGACAACAGCGAATTGCAGCAGACGAAAACTCTACAAAAATTTGGCCGTGGAAAAACCAGAAGTTACATCCGGCAGTCGCGAACATGCCGAGGTCGGTCGAAACCAGCATCGAATCAGTGGCAAGCTATATCGCAAAACAAGAAAGCGATCCGTTTCTACGCGTCAAAGCACTGCATGACTACGTCGCTGACAGAATCGCATACGACAGCGACGCCTACTTTGCCGGGAAATATCCGCCTCAGGATGCTGAGACTGTTTTTCGCACGCATAAAAGCGTGTGCGCAGGATACGCTAATTTATTATGTGCGCTGGCCGCGGTGACCAAGGATGAAGTTATCGTAGTGGGCGGCAATGCGCGCAACATGCTGACCAACGACATCTCTGGCGGTGGTCATGCCTGGAACGCGGCGAAGATCAATGGTCGCTGGTACCTAATCGATGCAACCTGGGATTCTGGCTCAGTGAGCCGAGAAGAGGGTTTTAAAAAAAGCTATACGACCGACTATCTGTTTCCTCCGGCAGCCGTGATGATCGAAGATCACTTCCCTGACGAATCGACATGGCAGCTACTTGCAAAACCACTCTCTCTTGGTGAATTCTTGCGCCAACCGATGCTGAGACCGAGTTTCCAGGCGGCTGACTACGTTCTTATCTCTCCAACACGAGCACAAAACGAAGCAGACTCAACAGCCGTAGCGATTGTGGAAAACCCAGCAAGACACTGGCTGATGGCGTCATTGGAATCCAACGGACAACAAGTCGGTCGCACCGGTTATTCGACCAACAGCAAAACAGCGCGCCTGGAGTTTCCGATTCCTGCCAAAGGGACATACC
>CAZRMH010000187.1:0-15222 GCA_964600935.1 uncultured Candidatus Obscuribacterales bacterium | reverse complement strand
GCTGGTCGCCGGCGGAGCCTGGTCATCGTCGTCATCATCATCGTCGTCGTCATCGTCATGATGTTCGTCGGGAATCGGTTGAGTGAATTTTTGTCCAGCGATTTCGAGAGTGAAAGCTGTGCAACCAGGCGGTACTTGGAACTCGAGAACAGCGGGCAAACGACTTTCGTACCGTTTAACGACGTTCCCTTTGTCATCATATATGGTGCCACCAGCTGCCACCGTCATGGTTTCGTCAACCAAAACGGCGACCAGCTCTGCCATTTCTTCCATTCGATCGGCAACTCTGTGGCACCACAGGTGACCGACTCCAGGATATTCTTCGTGGCAGATTTCTTCCATTTGCTCTTCATCAATCGCCGAGCCGACTCCGACAAGTACGAAATTGAGTCTCGGCAATCTACCGGCTTCGATTTCTTTCGCAACTTGAGAAGAATAAGCTTTGATGTCTTTGGCATCGTAGACCTGGCTGTCCGTGATTATGACAGCCAGACCGCGCTTTGCGCCCTTCTCGGCTTGCGTTTTGATGTACGAGACATAATCGCGCAAAACGGGAAGCATTACCGTTCCTTTCCCAAAAAATTGTGGTCCAGGAAATTTGTAATTTTTCGCATCGGGACCAGTCAGATCGCCAACGACTTCCAATTGGGAACCGTCGCCAGTCGCCCAGTAAGCCACTCTCAATACACCATCTTTGTCTTTCGACGCGAGGTATTCGAGCATCCATTGCACCTGTGGTTCTACGGTATTTCTGACGCCGCCCAACTTGGCGAGAATTCCACGCGGACCGTACTCGCCTTCCATGCTGGCAGAACCATCCATATACAGCGCCACGTCGAGACCTTCGACGGTTGGATCGTGGAGCAATGTCGCGAGAATGGTGCCACCTTTGTTGTGGACGTCTGAAAATGGTTTGACTATTGTTTCGTGCTTGTGACCCATGATTTTTATTCCTTATGCATTGAAACCGTGATAAACACTCATTCCTAATGGCTATGGATTAGTGGTGATCATCATCGTCATCATCTTCAGGAAGTGGTTGGGTGTATTTTTGACCGTTGATTTCGAGTGTGAAACTCTTGCATCCTTCTGGAACTTTGAACTCTAAGATTGCAGGAAGGCGTGCTTCATAGCGAGCTAAAATCGCGCCCTTGTCGTCGTAGACCAGTCCACCGGATGCGACGGTCATTGTTTCGTCAACGAGAACTGCAACGAGTTCAGCGACCTGGTTGATTTCTTCAGCGACGCGGTGGCACCACAAGTGACCGAATCCTGGATATTCCGTGTGACAGATCTCTTCCATTTGCTCTTCGTCGACGCCGGAACCGACGCCAACTAAGATAAAGTTGAGACGAGGCACTCTGCCGTTTTTCATTTCTTTGACGACTACATCGCAATATGCTTTAACGGCGTCGGCGTCATGAATAACGCCGTCTGTGACAAATACTCCGCAGCCCTGACGAGCGCCGCTCAGCGCTTGGTCCTTCATATAGCTCACGAAATCGCGAATCGCCGGTTCCAAATTCGTTGATGTACCGAAATTGCTAGGACCAGGGAATTTGTAAGTCTCAACGTCTTGTCCTTTTAGTTCGCCGATGACTTCGATCGACGAGCGATTACCGCATGCCCAGTAGGCGACGCGCAATAGACCATTTCTATCTTTGGTAGCCAGATATTCGAGAATCCAACGAACTTGAGGCTCTACGACGTTCGGCAGATATTCCGTATTTTTTCCGAAAAACCAGTTGATTAGCCCCGACCATTTTTTCTTGTATTCGTATTCGTCAGTCATGCTGCCAGAACCATCTAGATAGATGGCCATATCCAGACCTTCGACCGTCGGATCGTGAAGCAGGGTTGCGCGTACTTCACCGTGTTCGCAGTGAACATCGGAGAATGGCTCTACAGGTCTTTCGTGAACTTTAGTCATTTTTTTACCACCTTGCTGTAAATGGAACTGAACACAATCATGCAACCGAATATGGTGCTAAGCACCCGTTCAAAAATGTCATTCGAAATCTTTCATCCAATCTGGTTTGGGATCAGATTGTTTGGGCTGCGGCTTTGATGCCGAGTCCTTCTTTGGGGTTTCCGTTTGAGTTTTTTCTTTGATTGGAGCTGCCTTTTGGGGCACTGCCGGACTTGTTTGAAAATCATTCATCCACGCCGGCGTCGCTGTTTTCTGAGGGGCTTGTTTACTCACTGTAGACGCTACGCTCTTCAAATTTGTCAGTCGCGTTTCCGGAGGTCCTTCCGGCTGTCTATGCGTGACGATGAAATCGTTCATCCACTCAGATTTCTTGGTCTTTTGGGACGGCGGCGGCGTCGCTACCTTCCCTTGCGGAGTTTTCACGGGTTTCGGCGGAGCTGCTTGTTTGCGGCTTGCCCCACCTCGAGCTTCCACTGATGCCTGATGGACTCGATTTTGAAGTGCCTTCGCCCGTGGTGGCGGATAACCCGGCAATTTTTCCAGAGTTTCGCGAGCCAAAGCGATGAAATCATCCACCGTGCCTTCCGGCGGTAAAGTGAATTTGTCCTTAATGACCTTACCTATGGCGTTGGTGACGGCGCTGGGTAGCGGATGTTTTAATACGTCCGGCAGTATGTTGGGCAACAGATTCGCGACGTTGGGTTGCCGCATTGCCATATCGCCTTTGATTACATAACCGTTAGCTTCTAAATCTTTTTCGAACGAAAATCGATTCACCACTGGTAGTGTCATGGTTCTTAGTGGATGATTCACTTTCTCTTGTTCGATGTCTTCTTTCAAAGCAGCGAGCATATCGAAGATTAGTGTTGAAACTAAAAACTCATTCCATGGATCGCCAAGACCAATTTCGCCCGGCATCAGCGGATACGCCATCACAAGACCCTTGCCGCGGTTGATTTCTTCTTCGCGATCTCCAGGCAGAAGTATATTGAAGCAACGTGATGTGGAACCTGCCGCGCCCGTTTGATAATGGAACGAATAGTTCGCCGAATTGACTAGACCGGCAAGCAAGTCCAGCCGATTTACTGTCAACTGTCCTTGAATTCCTCGAAGACTTTCATCAGAAGCTGCTGGAAACGGTCCATAAAGAGTGCCGTAAAGGTAAACAGGATCATTCAACCCGGGAGTTTCTGGCGGCTGTTCTAGAGCTTCGAGGTGGAATGTGTAAAACTCCACCCCATCCATAGATCGGCTCGCCGCAGAACCTATAACTTCGTTGAAAGCCAAATCCTGTTGGACGACTTCCGGAAGTTCAGAAAGTTCTTCATCTGAAAGCGCTCGTAGAAATCCTGCAGCATCAATAGTGACGAGCCATTCCCGCTCCACAACGTGCCTGCCGCCCAGGAAAAAACTATCGATGGCATGAACAGGTTCCAACGTGCTAATGATGCCCTGTTCGGACCATTCAGAGTCAGATCGACTGACGAAGTATCTTGGTAGTGGACGAGAGGACATTAACGTATTTTGACCGCGTACCTATTGAAATCCCAACATATCAGCAGGACGACGAAGTATACGGTATCTGAATGATCTCATTATTAATGGCCCGATCCACCATTTACTCCCCAGTGTCTGTCCAGTTGATTATTTTACGCGGAATAAAGACTGTATCCGCCCATAAGGCAAGCTTTCATAGCTTGGAAAAATGGTCAAGGGGTTCCTAAGAATTCAGTTTCTGAAAGAGCATCAAAAATCCTCTAACTGTCTAAGCGCTCTAGAACTTCGGATTTGCAAATGCTCCAATCCGTTTGATTCGTCGGAATGTTGCTCGCCGGAAAATCTCGACGCACTGCTGCATTTGCAATTAGAAGTGCGCGCTTCCTCTTTCGTCTACGAGCCTCGCTAACACTGGTAGTTGTTGCTAAGACTGATTGTTTCTTCGGCGACGTTGTTAGTGTCGATAGAACAAGCAAATACATAATAGTGAAACCCATGGTCATCCACAGAAATAATTGAAATCCAAATTCTGGCATTACGCACCTCCTTCGCGGACCCTTACATTCGGTACAACGAAGATTGTCACCAAAAAGTTCAATACGATGGGCTCCTGCTACAGACCTGCAAATGCAATGTCGGTAAGACTTTTGCCATAGCCTCTGCACTCCGCCTATTGTCTGTTTTTTGTTTGCGGCGCAATCAGTGTTTGATGATTACACGAATTCTGGCAAGCTCCTGATTGGTGGAATCGCCGACTGGTGTAGTACTACCAGTGGTGCTTGATTCAACAAAATGTCTTCAGGCAGAGTGGATTTCTGAAGCCGACGTTGAACTAGAATTGAAAGGTTTGTCTGTCGAAGCGCGGCATCAAACGGCGGTCTATTATCCATAGGTTTCTAATCGAGCTTTTGTTTCAGCCGGTATACTGTATCTTTATGATGCTCCTGATTTGCTCTGAATTTTGCGTTCGACGGAACATCTCCGAACTGCTAAAGCCTGCGGGCGATGCTTGCGTACTTGGAATCCGAACAGCGAGGTTGTGAGCTTCGTCAATGCCTGAATTTTTGAACAGTTTCACAAATGGATTTATGCCGCATGGCTATTGCTTGCGCTGGGATGGACCTTTGCTGACTGTTTTTATAGTCGGTAATCTTGGCATCGCACTGGCCTACTTTCTAATTCCTGCAGCTCTGCGTTACTTTATTGGAAAACGCAAGGATTTGCCGTACGCTCACATCTTCAAATTATTCGCCGCCTTTATTCTTTCGTGTGGTCTGACTCATATAGCCAAAGTTTGGACGCTTTACCAACCTGCGTATTGGGTCGAGGCTACTCTGGATCTCTGGACTGCAGCGGTATCTCTGATCACCGCAGCTGTATTGCTTCCTTTGATACCAAAGGCTTTGCAACTGAAAAGTCCGCGGGAGCTTGAAGAAGCCAACCAGCGACTGGAAGCACAAATCGTTGAAACAAAGAATGCTGAAGCCCTGGCCGAGGCTGCTAGAGCTGAAGCAGAATTGGCAAGGGATGAAGCAATTAAAGCCAACGCGCTGAAATCGCAATTTGTAGCGAATATTAGCCATGAGATTCGCACGCCGATGAGCGGAGTGATTGGAATGGCAGAACTTTTGACGCTCAATCCAGATCCAGAAGATGCTCAAGAATTGGCTTTTAGAGTTTTTGACTCTTCGAAACGACTGCTCACTGTTTTAAACGGTCTGCTTGATTTTTCCAAGTTAGAGGCTGGAAAGGTTGAAACTGAAAAGGTGGCATTTAGTCCATACAAGTTGGTAGATGATGTTATCGCTCTAGTTCGGCCAAATGCTGAGAGCAAGGGTTTGCAGTTAGCGGTAAGCGTACAGTTGCCGGAAACGGTGTTAGGTGACGAGAGTAAAATCCGGCAAGTGCTGCTCAACTTCCTACATAACGCGGTCAAATTTACAGAATCAGGCACCGTCACAGTCGGGGTCGAGATGCAGGAAGAATCTGACGCCGGAATTTTGGCTACCTTTTGTGTTTCTGATACAGGAATAGGTATCGACAAAGATAGCCAAGCGAGTTTGTTTCAGCCGTTTGTGCAGGCTGACGGCTCTACCACGCGTAGATTCGGTGGTACGGGGCTGGGATTATCAATCGCCAAACAGTTTGTTGAGTTGATGGGGGGTCAAACGGGATTTACAAGCGAAGAGGGAAAAGGGTCAAAATTTTGGTTCTCAGTTCCTCTGGGAGTTGCGTGAAATGCCTGGCGCCCAAGATTCAGGTTTAATTTTGTTAGCTGAAGACAATGATAATCTTCGCTACATGACTATGCTTCAGCTCAAGAAGCTCGGTTATAAGCCTCACTATGCAAGGGATGGAAAAGAGGCTACGACCATGGTCGAGCAGTTTCAGTATCAAGTGATACTGATGGACATAATGATGCCGGCAATGGACGGATGTGAAGCTACTCTCGCGATAAGAGAGATTGAAAAAACGCTAGGACGAGCGGCAACACCGATTATTGCGATGACGGCGTTCGAAGATAAGTCCAGATGTATCGAGGCCGGAATGGATGATTATTTGTTTAAACCAGTTTTGCTCGAAGATTTGAAGAACAAACTGGATTTTTGGACACAAGAAATCACCCCTCGAAGAAACGGCACCGGATGACGAGCGAAAACACTCAATCCTCATTTTTTTGTAATCAGTGATAACGGTGATTGGTTTTTGAATTGACGGTTCACATAAAGTTTCTTAATCCAGATCCGCCTGCCGTAAGCATTTGAAGCCCGTGGTCGCTGCTAGTTTTTTGAGACAGATCCAGGAGCTGCCACACACCCTCAGCTTCTGCCTCGTAGAATTCTTCGCTGTCTGGTTCAATAGCGACGAGGCTGATCCAACGATTGGAAATCAATTGGCTTACATTTTGATGTTTCTGAAGCACTCTGTCGATTGATGCGCGAGAAGCTCTTATGACCGCGAGGAGTCTCATGGGTTCATGCCTTAAACCTTCCGAGGTCATTACCGACTGCAAGGGCAATCCAATTTTCAAGTCGCTCGCTGCACCCTGCATGACGCCAAAATCGCCAATTACATTGTGAGTAACTTTGCTACCGCTTCCGAAAACTTTGTTGTCTACTGTGGACAAGTAATACTGCATATTGATCCACTGCGCCACTACTAGTGGTGCAGTTAAGATCAGTTCTAGAATTTTTCCATCCTGATCGCAGCTATGTTCGTAAGAATGCAAAAATACACGTCCCTCGAGGTCGCAATCGGCAGTCAATGATCTAGGTCCCGCTATGAAAGCGGCATTGCCTGCCAGTCCCCACTCTGGCGCTATTTGAGCCCAATCAACGGCACGATGAAGTGGGCTGTCCGTTTTTTCCGAACCGCTTTTGGGAAGTGTTGAGGTTCTTTTCTCGCGCACTTTCCGGCCGACTTCTAGAAGGTCGGCTTTAAGTTTTTCAACAATTGTGCGGTGTTCGTCAGTCAGAGTTCCGCACTCAAATAGGGTGAAAAGATCGGTAGTGGTATCATGCTCGGCCGCCAAGAAGAGCGTGTCCGCTGGCACGTTTATGCCCCTCTTTTGTAGTTCGCTGCGCACGGTGTGATCGTTTAGAAATTCAGTGGCCAGGCGCGCACTATATCCGCCACCATTCCCTCCACAAGCTCCGCAGTCAAGCGACGATGCATAAGGGTTGTTGACCGTCGAGCTCTTGTGTCCGCAAAGAACAATCACCTTGCCGAAGGTAGTCAGTCCGATCCCTTTCAGTGCTCCTTCGGCGAGCGCGACGCGCTCCGGCAGGGAGAATGATGATGCATCCAGTTCCAACGCAGAATTAGCCAGTTTATCTTCGACCTTATGGGCTGCGGTTGCAACTAATTTCGGAAAGAAAGTTTTTGCGACAAGCGTCACGGAGGACCAGAAACCGAGTAATTCTACCAGTCCGAATGTAGCGGCCAGATTGCACTTCACCTTCTTTTTCAGAAGCAGCGCGGAAGCTTTGATTGCTTGCCAGTTGGCGAGGCGGTGAGCTGTCTCCTTTGTCGCTCGCTCGTGGACGTCGCGCTCCGGCTTCAGGAGGACCGGACAGAGGTCGAACGAGACATTACTGCCTGCAGGTGTGAATCGCATTGGCATCGCGAAGAAGCCGGCGAAACCATACGTGGAGTATGGACCTTTTTGTTCAAGCTCTCGTCTAATCGGCTCTGATCGTACATCAATACAAAAGACCAGTTGGCAGCAAGTATTTCTTTCGCTGGTCGCTTTTCGATTCAGCGATGCCAGTAGCTTGTTCCGATAAGTGTGTTCGTATGCGTCTTGCCATACAGCGCTGTAGTCTACTTGGTCTATCGCCGGCGGCTGAGATTGACTTGTCGCTTCCAGGCGTTTTTTAATCTCACCGATGTTGGCTGTTTTAAAAGAATCAACGATTCGAACCTTAGACAATTGATACTCGTAAAAGAGTCTCACTGCCAGATAGTCCGTGATGATTCCGCACTCCCCTTCGTTCTCTTTCTTAAACTTCAGATAACTGGCGAAGCCGGGTAGTTGTAGGATGTGTCTCGTCAAGTATGCGGGTTTGTCAGTGCACGGAACTTCTAGCTTGTCGAACATCAGTGCAAGCGTTTCAAGAGAGCTCTCTGGTAGAGAGTCAATTGCATCTGACCAATCTCGACATCCGTGCCACCACATCGACAGATCGTACTTAGCAAGTTCTTTCCAGTGTTTGTAAAATCCGTTCTTATCTTCTGGTGACCATTGCGCTTGGGTCTTGTCGAGGTAGGCGCCGCACCACTTTATCATTTGCTCGTTGATAGTCTTGGTTATTCGAGTTTCTAGAGCCAGGTCCAGAGTCTCGGACAATGTTTTTTGGATCTGCACCGGAGCCTGCTTGTCAGGCTCACCTTCAGTGGACTTGGTCTGGTGTTTACTGAATGCATTTGCCAGAGCCGAAGGACTGATACGTCCAGACTCGTAAAGAGCTCTGTATTCCGACAGCGGCAAAAATCCTTGAGCGCCGAACATTTGTCCGCAGAGGCGCATTGTTTTTTCGAAAGAATCTTTTTCGAACCCTTTGAGAGCATTGCATGCAATGAAATTAGTCAACGGCCAATATGAATTTATTGAGCTGATTGATTCTTCTACAACTCTCTCAAGAGTGACAGTAGAAGCATCATTAAGTACTTTCATTGCGCCTCCTTATTTGATTACTGAGCGTCGTGCGCCACCCTTGTTGAAACTGGTCGACTAAGGCACGAGCGATTTCCTCTGCGTAGAATCCGTTCAGGGCATGTACATACCAAGCCTTGACGGCATTCGTGCTGCGGAACTGTTTGATTGCAATCGACAAAATAGCGAAGCCGATAGTGCCGAGTGGTATGAAAAACCAACCTGGTCCAAGACTGGCGTGCGCTGCTCGCTCCACCCAGTGGCTGCCGGCGACGGATGCGTAAGCTAGAGCCAGAAGAGCGCTCAGGTAGAGAGCCAGAGAGCCTGGTCCAATTCTGCTCACCGTAGGCGACACACTCATGATTGCTGCCGTGGCGATGACTGTCGAGACGGCAACCGAAGCTGAGTCTCGGTAAGCGGTTAGCAAGACGGACGCGAATCCGAGCGATGCCGTTGCCAGAATTATGAGCTTAAAATAGCTAATCCGCTCGGTCAGATTGGACTCGTTAGAAGTTCCATATTTCTTTTTGACAAGGCCTTCCTGGACGGCACTGCCAGATTGCAGAAACATGTGACACTTGAAGAAACCATGGAACAGAAGATGGAGGAGGGCAGCCACACCACCTCCGGTGGCACATTGCAGAGACATGAAGCCCATTTGACCCACAGTAGAGTACACGAGTTTGCGCTTCACGTCAGGCTGGGCAGCCATCGACAGCGTGCCGACAATCGCTGAGAGCGCCGCCAACACACCCCAGAGGAGCATGATATTGGGTTGTTGGGCAAGCAGCGGCATCAGTTTGAATGCCATTATGCCTGAGACGTTGACGACGCCTGCATGCAGCAGTCCGGACAGTGGGGTGGGCGCATCAAGAGTACTCAGAAGCCAGCCGTGGAACGGATACAATGCTGACTTGATGCAGAATGACAGCACCAGGAGCGCGACCACGAAGGCATCTAAATTGAAGGGGAGCGCGCTGCCGGCGAACTCGGCACAGCGATTCAAGGTGTAGAGTCTATCGGGTATTTCGCCAAAGGTTGTGATGCCGTTCTGAAGGATGATCGACAGGGCGGCGATAAACAGAAGATCGCTGCAGAGGTGATGCCCCAGTACCTTGATGACGGAAGCTCGAGAACTGGATGGGCGAGATACTGCACTGGTTATGGTCACAGAGATGAGGAACCAGAACACTGCACCGCAGGCGATACTATCGGTCACGGTGAGGAAGACCGCGCTCGAGGCAAGAGCTGATAACAACCGCATGAACTGTATCTTGGTGCGATCTCCGCCCATATACCGATCGCTGAATGCTATTACGACAGCAGAGATTAGAGTCATGCCTGCTAGCAGCAAGCCGGTCGTCAGGTCGAGTCGGACTGCCAAGCCGGAACAGCTGTAGGACTGAGCTGACTCCGGGTTGGACAAGCACGCGATCATTCCGGCTAGAGCTGCCGTGAATGCCACGACATGCCCGACAACCAGGGTTCGCGCCTGTTTGTTCTGGTCCGTCAGGAGCAGGCTGGCGAGGAGCGCCACCACCGGTGCCACTATGGTGAGGAGGGCGGTCAGAGGATTTAGTAGCGAAAGCATTAGTTTTTCTCGCGAAGTTCTGTTGTGTCGTGTTTTGATGACGATAGGCTGCACTTCTCAGTTTCGTCGTCCGGTTCGAACAAAGTTTTTGTCTCGGATTGAGAGAGTCCCAGTAATTTAGCTGCTTCCAGGGCGCACCACAGATCGGCGTTGGATAGGGGCTGACCGGTGATGGCTTTCATTGCTTGACTGAGAGACAGTAATTCAGTCTTAGATACGATTTGCTTGGCGTCCTGTTCGCATGATGAGTATTTGCGCGCGGCCACCTCGCCCAGAACTTGCTCGGAACGCATTTTGACCGCTGGATTTTCGTCATAGATCACGGCGGCTAGCTGCCCCTGTCGTGACTCAGGCAGCGTCTCCAATAGCTCGCAGTAGAGCGCTGCAGTGAGAGTGTCTCTTTCAGCCGAGGGCAGTGGGTGTTGGATCTGGGTGACGACTGCCAGGTCGGGATCGAGCGCGCCACCGACGCGAGCGACGTCCCCTCTCTCAATCGCCCCGGCCTCGAAAATCAATAACTCAGTTTCTTGAGGCATCTCCAATACCTTCTCGATGCAACTGAACCATCCCAAGTTGTCCATAAACGCGACGTGGGTTCGATACTTGTCTTGCATCAATTGATGGAGCAGCATGATCACTGCACGACGTCCGCTGGTACCGGTGACTCCTACGACACGTGGTCTGACTTTGTATCGCCAGTAACGGACCAGATCTAGCAGCGCGACTTTGGTGTCCGGCACCGATATCAGGGTCGCGTGTTTCGGAGCTGACGCATGGCGGCAGCGTCTGTTCACTATGCAGCCGCGAGCCCCTCGGTCCAGAGCGGCGGACAACGAATCATGTGGGTCGAGCTCCTGAGATGGTATGGCTACAAACCAATCGTTCGGCTCGAGTTTGTCCAACTCCCAGACGAGCCTGCCAGGTCCCCCGTCAATTCTTCCGGACTTGAGTTGGCTGCTGGTGGCATAAAGAATTTCCTCTGCGGTGAAGGATGCAACCATGACTTACCTCGCTTGCAAATATTCAAATGTTTGAATATCGTGATCTGTTGATGTTTGCAAGTATACCGGATCGCCGCGGTCTGTCAAACCTCAGTAAATTTTTTTGACTGGCTCTTGAGGCTACTTAGTCGCGATGCCGGCGGCTGAATTCGGTTCAAAAGAACGCTGGTTTTGTAAAGTGCTCCGGTACTTAAATTTCTTCGCCCATACGCGAGGCGGTCTCAGCAGTTGAGACTCCCTGGTCGTGTGCGCCAATTTTGAGCCCAAAGGCTTGGCTTATCTGGATTTCTTTGAGCGTGTCTTTGTGCTGTTCTGTTTTGGCGTTGTTGAGCCGCTCCACGCGTTGCGGGCGCTCTCAATCGCCGACACCATTGTCTCGACCTCGTTCTGATCGGGTCCGATGAACTTCAGTCCGTCCATTACCCAGTCAGCTATTTCTGGCTTCCGCAAGTGGTAGAAGACGTTACGCCCCTGCCTGTTCTCAAGAACTATGCCGCAATTTCGAAGAACGGATAGTTGCTGAGAAGTCGCGGCAGGAGTTATTTCGAGAATGTCTTTCAAGGCGCTCACGGTGAGGTCTTGAGTTTTCAGCTCCTCGACGATGCGCACTCGCAGTGGATGCGACAGCACATTGAAGAGCTTGGATAACTCGTGACTGACTACGACTCGGTACGGCAAAAGGCACCTCTTAAATGCTTAAAATGCAAATATTAGAACATCCATATATTCTAAACATGATAGGCGATGTTGACTAGAGGATCGAGCGGATCTGTCCGTCGGAGAGCCGTCTGAGAGCCGTCTGCATTAGTTGCCAGGCAAGTGCTGATGGGGCATTGAAGACTTTAATAGGCAGACTTTGATGTTTCTTAATGTCTAAATATTCAAAATATTGCAGATATGAATGTTTGATGTTATAGTTTTGTCTATATATTTGGTGCGCGAGGGGCTTCATGTCTGATAGTGGTGATTCTCACATGGGTCGTCACCAGCAACCGCTGGAACGGCTCTGGCAAATGTTGACTGAAGACAGGCATGATCTCTCAGTTTTGTTATGCTATACGGTTATCACTGGAGTGATATCGCTGGCGGTACCGCTTGCCGCTCAAGCTGTGGTTAACACCATCGCTGCCGGCATCTTCTTGCAGCCGTTGATCGTTCTCTCGCTTCTGCTCTTGGCTGGCTTGTTGTTTGGAAGCTGCTTGAGAATGATGAAATTTTACTTGATCGAGAATTTGCAACAGCGAATTTTTGTCAAGCTCACTCTGCTATTGAGCGAGCGAATTGCAGAAGTTAAAACGGCGGCCTTAAACAATGAATACATGCCGGAATTGATCAACCGTTTTTTCGACGTCGGCAATGTTCAAAAGAGCTGGGCGAAATTGCTTTTGGAGGTGCCTGCCGCGCTCCTTCAAATTGTCGTCGGTCTTGTTCTAATGGCTTTCTACAGCCCGTTTTTATTGGCTTTCAATGTACTAATAATCGGTTTTATAACTTTGGCTGTCACCGTCCTCGGTACCAACGGCTTACGAAGCAGCATTGATGAGTCTGTTCAGAAATATCGTGTGGCTGAGTGGCTGGAGGACATGGGCAGATGTCAGATTAGTCTTAAAACCAATGGCGTGTTGGAATACTTGCTCGAGCGATCTGATGAGCTCGTGCTTCGCTATCTAGCCGCTCGCCGTGTTCACTTTGCCGTTCTTTTCAGACAAGCATTCAGTACATACCTGTTCCAGGCGTGCGCCAGTGCCGGAATACTGGCGGTGGGTGGTTGGCTCGTTATCAACCGGCAGCTCACTCTGGGCCAGCTGGTCGCCGCTGAGCTTGTCGTTCTGACGGTGCTGTCGGCAATCGAGAAGCTGATAAGGAACTGCGATACCTTCTATGATCTGCTCACGGGGCTGGACAAAGTCGGGCACATCACTGATCTTCCCAGCGAGCGCGACGATGGTGTCGAATTGCATCTTGAGAGTCCGTCGCTCAGTGTGGTTTGCCGAGATATTGGTTTTTCATACGATGGTAGAAGAGAGTTAATTTCCGGTCTCGACTTTGTTATCGATGCCGGCGAAAGAGCTAGTCTGGTTGGAGCGAGCGGCGCGGGCAAGACTACCATTGCCAATCTTCTGTGTGGATTGCAGGAACCTGTTCAAGGGACAGTCGAGATTGGTGGGTTCGATATTCGAGATCTCAGTCTCAAAAGTCTGAGACGATACGTTGGATTTGTAGGCGATTCCAACGAGATCTTTGAAGGTTCTATCGAAGATAACGTCAGTCTGGGAAGACCATACGTTAATCACCAGGATGTTCGGTGGGCTCTGGAATTGGCTCAGTTTACTGTAGATCTAGTCGCCATGCCGGATGGTATTAAGACCAGATTGGTCAGTGGCGGAAGGAATTTGTCCAGAGGGCAAGTACAACGTTTGTTGATCGCGCGGGCGATAGCAGAAAGACCCGGATTGTTGATTCTGGATGAGGCTTTCACCGGTATCGATGAGAAGACGAAACTGAAGATAATCGATGCGCTCTTTGACCCTCAGTATTTGTGGACTGTTATTGATATCTCGCATGATGCTGAAGTGGTTATGCGATCGCGGAATGTGTACGTACTCTCGGCTGGCGGCATCGTCGAGTCAGGCAGTCCTGCCGATTTAGCCTGGAGAGACGAGAGCGAGTTTTCCAACCTGTTCCCGGATCTGGCCAAGCAGATACGCTCGGTAGAGCGTAGGCAATTGGTTCCAGATAAGTCAAAGGCGGCGCAGAGGAATGTGATTGACCGCAGAAAAAAGCAGAAGGCGGAGACAACAGGGAGTAAAAAATGACCGAAACCGCACAAGAAGTAACCAAGCTCGACTACAAATCTCTCAAAGCGGTCGAATCTTCCGGAGGTTTCGGGATTTTAGCGATCATCCTTGTGGTGCTGCTAGCGTCCATTGTCCTGATCATGGTCTATGTGCCCTGGCAGCAGTCGGTCTCGGGCGCTGGTAAAGTAATCATATTCTCTCCGATGCACAGACCTCAGGACATAGAAGCGCAGATTCCCGCTCGTCTGGCGAAGTGGCACGTTCGAGATGGACAGACTGTTGAAGAGGGGCAGCTAATCGCTGAATTGTCCGACATGGACTCAAAATTTCTTGACCCGCAGCAGGTTAAGAAATTGGAGGGACAAAAGAAGGCACTGGCGGCCAGGCGCGCGGCAGCTCAGTTAAGATGCGAAGCTCTGCAGTCTCAAATTTCGAGTCTGAAGCGCTCGCAGGGAGCAGCGGTGCCTTCGGCGGGAGAACGGTGCAGACAGACATCCGATCGAATTCGGGCTGCTGAGCAGGCTCTCGAGGCCGCTCGACAGCTTACAGTCACAACAGATTTGAATCTCGTGAGAATGAAAAATCTTTTCGAGAAGGGTTTACGTTCCAAGCGCGACTTTGAGCTTGCTGAATTGGACCACGCCAGAGCTTTGACAGAAAAGCAGAGAGCTGATGCGGCGCTTGAAATCGCAAGAAGAGATAGGACTCTGGCCACTCTTGACCAGGACAAGGTATCAGCTGATACGGATGCGGCGCTGAACAGTGTCTCGGCAGCACTAGCTTCTGCTCAGGAGACGGTAGAGAGCACTACTAGTGAGATGTTCAAGTTAGAGATTGAAATTAAAAATGCTCAGAATCGCTTGCAGCAGAGTATCGTGAGAGCGCCTTGTGCCGGTCGAATCGTTCGACTTTTGACGGTCGGCGCTGGATCTACTGTCGATGCCGGAGAAGTGCTTGCCGTGATCGCTCCGGAGACCGAGGACCTCGCCGCCGAGCTCACCGTCAGTGATAATGACGCTCCGCTGATCGCCGCGGGACGTCCTGTCCGTTTGCAATTCGCCGGTTGGCCGGCATTACAGTTTGCCGGATGGCCGTCTGTGGCCGTCGGTACTTTCGGCGGCAGGGTTGCGGTTATAGACGCCTGTGATGATGGTCGCAGCAATTACAGAGTGATTGTCAGACCCGATACTCGTCCAGGACGGGACGAGCCCTGGCCATCTTCAAAGTTTCTCAGACCTGGAGCCGAGGTC
>CAZRMH010000186.1:0-15223 GCA_964600935.1 uncultured Candidatus Obscuribacterales bacterium | reverse complement strand
GGGTTCTTTATGGCTCCTGCTGGTATCACTTCTGTTTTGTCCTCCGACAAATTGAACGGCACGCTATGGGGACGAGTGGTTCCTGTTCGTCACTATGGCAGTGTTGATGTGTTTCTTGAAGCGATTGAGACAACACCTGATGTCAAAAATTCGATCATGGTTATCGACAACGGCGGTCGCGTCGACGAAGCCTGCATCGGAGATCTTGTCGCTTTAGAGGCTAAACATGCAGGTTTCCAGGCAATCGTAATTTGGGGTTTGCATCGTGACACGCGTGATTTGAAACAAATTGGTCTGCCGGTGTTCTCCTACGGCTCCTACCCAAGCGGTCCAGTACGACTCGATGCGCGTGAGCCTGAAGTATTTAAAAGCGCAAAATTCGGCAGAGCAATTCTAACTTCTGAGTACACTGCCTTCGTCGATCTCGACGGTGCAGTTTTTGTCGAAACCAAATTCATCGATCAAATAATGCCCGTCGCACAAACCATTCGAGAGCGTGAAGTGAAACAAGCGAACGCTGCCTTGAACGGAAAATCATTGCGTGAGCAGTTTCAATTCGCAGAATATTTGTCGAACAGACAAACCGATTCAACCTACACATTCCGCCAACATCTGCGCGGCGTGATGAGTTCCATCGAAGAGTAAATAGGAAACGCAAATCCCGATCAGTTCCTCAGGCGAAAAACTTCGCGAGAGCAGTTCGAACCAACCAAGCGATAAGCTCTTCGCGCAACTAGCTCGAACAGACGCTTAGCGGCATCTCGTTGCAAAAGCAGTTTCAATTGATACGCACTTCTGACTTCTGCGCGAAACTTACTTCGCTTGAACAGGCATCAAGAGATACTTGTACTGCTCGTCGCCAACGCCTTTGAGAATCAGCGGTTTCAACGAACCAGTCATCTCCAAACGAATCTCTTCGACTGAAAGTCTCTGAAGCACGTCGAGGATGTAGCGCACGTTGACTGCGACATCGAGGCTCTGTCCTTCGAATTTCACCGGCACTTCTTCTTGTGCACGACCAACGTCTGGTGTGTTGGCTGTGATTTGAAGCGTGTCTTCTTCGAAGTGCATCTTCACGAGGTGAGTACGTTCGTCCGACATGACCGATACGCGCTCGATTGCGCGGACTAATTCTTCTCTGTTGAAGTGTGCACAATGTTTGTATTCTGTAGGAAACAGCTCGTGATAACGAGGATATTCTCCTGAGATCAAACGTGTGGAGAGGAAGTGATTATCGGTTTCGAACACGATTTGACCATCTGCCAAACCGATGCGAACTTCACCAGTCAAAATGCGATCTGATGCCTTCGCTTCGTCTGCAACGCCTTTGCTGTTGTCTTGATCCATGAGTTTGACGATTTCAGCGCACGCCTTGGCTGGAATGATCGCTTTCAACGAACCTGGTTTTTCCAGAGTTGCAGTTGCCGATTTACCTTCCGTCTCCATGTCGCCTTCGGTCTTCGCGGAAGAGGCTACAAGCGCAGTGAGCGCTTCTTTTCTGTGAGCAAGGCGGCTTCCATCGGTCGCGGTGCACTCGAACGTTCCTTCGTCCAACAGGATGTATACACCACCGAGGATGCTGCTGGCGTCATATCCGGCAGCGGCAAATGCTGTTTGAGCAATAGATTTTTTCAAAACGGTTGATGGCATCAAGACCGATCGTTCCGGACGAGTGTCGGCAACTTTTGGAAATTCGGTGGCAGGCAGACCAGTAATGTTGAATTTTGAACGTTTGCAATTGACCGCGACATCGCAGGTTTCCATATTGATTTGAAAGGAAACCAATTCGTTTGGCAGCTTAGAGATGATCTCAAGAAGCTTTTTCCCAGGCAACGTGATTGCACCGGCTGCGTGTACAACGGCAGGGACTCTGGTTTCTATACAGAGATCTAAATCTGTAGCTTGAAACTTCAGCGTTGATTCATCGGTAGACTCGATAAGCACGTTGCTCAAAATTGGCTGAACAACACGAGTTGCTAGCGCGCTCGTCACGTCTTTCAATGCACGGACCAAAGTGTCCTTCTGGACTGAAAAGTGCATAGCCTACCTCACCGCTTGATGGAACTGCCGATATATTACCGCTCTGGAGGCGGTTCGATCATTACCCATCTTTAGCAATTAGACTGCTCTGAATTTTAAAAATTTATTGAATAAGAAGTAATAGGGGGACCCCATTTCTGTAGGAAACCCTTGAAACGTTGACTGTCACCGGATCTGCCATGTAGAGAACTTGTAGTCGCGGCCGACAGAGAACTACAAAAGAATTTTCGACTCAGAAGATACTTTCTGTCGGTCTACAAACAACCAACAAGTTTTCTACAAACTGCGCACAGCGCCGATTGATACGATGATCTGATGGATCAAGGATATTGATCGTGTATGTGAAGAGAAACACTACTAGAACCACTAAGAGAGCGGATCTCAAGCAAGAAACAAGACCGAGCGACTCTTTGAGAAACCAAGTGAACGCGCTAATCATGACGATATTCGGTGCAGTGATCATATAGATATATTGAGCGAGATAAGTCGCCGAATCGATCCAGGAGTCAAACTTGACCTTGCCGGTTTGATTAAAGTTAATGCCCGACGCTGGTTCTTTGTCAGCGTCCGTTTGGAAGGATACGAAAGCATTCCATGCTTCTCCCGCGCGCCTCGGATACAACTCAAGTAACGCGGCTCTCGACGCAATGTTGAAGCCTGGAGCGTGTTGAGAGCCGCGTCTGAAACGATCTAAAGTAAGTCTGTTTGATTTAAGTTAATGCTTAAGCGACGACGCCATTTTAAAACCTGGAGTTTTCATAGGGAATGTCGCAATCTGGCCAAAAGTAACGCCTGAAGTCGTGGGTTCGGATGACGAGTAAGATAGAAATATGTCCCGGTAGAAAAATCTATGCGATCAGCAGGCGAACGGAAGTTCTTAAAATCCGAAAGGAAACGAGTCGGAGTGACCGCACTTCTGTTGGTCGCACTGATATTGGTGGCTTCACCGGCTAACTCCGGATCGTCTGATTGGACGATTTCGATTTCCACCAGGCATATTGGAAACTGTCTTGACTATCCTGATTCTAAACTTCAGCCCCTGATTAGAGCTCGCGTCAAGTTTGAGCAAGGTGTATCACAAATGAGTCCGGAGCAGAGCGAACTCGCAAAAGCCGGATATGTCAAAGAAGAGCAGGTTCCGGACACTGTTTACGAAGACATTTACTATGCGCAATCGCGTGCGCTTGGTTTGCGCAGGTATAACGAACTCGGTATCAGACCAGGAAGTCCTGGGGTGATTAGAGTTACTGGTATTGGTGAGGGGCGTCTTCGAGAGGAAGAAGCCTTCGCTGCGGCGAACGCCACAGTGCGGATTTTCCTCGACGCCGCTTTGAAGAAGTCGGCGCTGCGCTCCATCGTCGTGCCTCGCGATAATTTTGATTTGTATACGCAGGGCTTACAGCGATACGGATTTCGACCTTTTGTGTCAAGTGTCGAGGAACCACTTGCGGTATCAATAGTTTTAAGCGTGCAATCTCAGCCAGTGGGAAGACAGATGTATTTAGGCTACGGTTTTTGAGGACCAAAACAACGAATCCGCATCACCTAGGTTTAAAGAAACGCAGCGCTGGAGCCACACTTCTGCTCATCATTGCAGTTGCGTTTATGGTGCTTTCTGCGGCCGTGATCGTCATTTGTTTTTTCATTGTATTGAATCAACAAAGGCGTGACACCAGTCAAACAGATGCGCACGCACTGTCGTTTGCCTCCGATATAAACGGTATGGACTGGGTCGGCCAGATTAACCATCTGACTGGCTTTTCGCGAGAACTGGTCTTCACGTCACGACAGGAATTGCAGCAAGTTAGCAAACAATGTCCGCAATTAACTCCACTTGCGACACAACTTCTGGACGAAGCCCGGCTTTCAGCTATTCATCTCGAAGCCGACAAAAAGACCTTACTGAAACATATTGACGCGTCAATCAAGCTATCGATTAGAAAAGTAGAGGCCGAGCAAAATCGGCAGCGCGGATTATCCATCGGCTGGTTTGCAACAGAACCTTCTCGATTGGAATCAGTCGAAATCGGCTACATGGATGGCGTGGAAAGCAACGTCAGTGGCCCGGTTGGTATCCCGACTTTGAAAGCGTTTGATATCAGCACAAAGATACTCGACGAACACAGCGGATTTTACAATGGCAATATTAATGCAAAATTGCCCGAACCGGATAACGACCTGGACTTCCGAATTAGCTCACTGCCTGCGTGCGTGAAGGAAACGACATCACCCGTTCGCCTTGCCAGCAACGACGAATTTCGCAAATTGCTTGTTGTACAAGCTGGTAGGGCGACCGATTTTTCCAAGTGCGATCAATTACCGTCGGCAGTTCAGGTTCAATCGACCATGAATGTTTCAAGCAGCGTGGGTGGGAAATCGACAGCAGGGAAGGTTAAGATTTTGTCGACAGTGGCTGCTGCCGGTGGTACTATGAAACTACCTTGACGCGGCACTCTTGGAACTCCTGCCACCGTTACCCTTCTAATCGATCGAGACGCACGCGAGGTTAAAAACGAGTGATCAACTTTAGTTCTTGCCGGTTATTTTTCCTTATTACTCTCGCTGCTATTGCTGGTACAACACTTTTTCCGCAGGCTGCGTCAGCGAGAAAGATTCCTCCTGGTCAAAGTGTCGTTGTAATCAGTCGTCCGCAATGCGACGTGGAAAAGTTCAAAGAGCGGCTGAAGAAGCGTGGCTTGGTTATCGTTAATGAAATTAGGTCGAAGACGGAGAGTTATGGCATCTTCGAAGTGCAGTTGCAGAAAGGCACAGCTCAAGCCGCCCTATCTAATGTGAAGAGCTCCGGCGATGTCGATTTGGAAGCTGCTGAGATCAAGTTTAATTCCAAATCAATTCAGTGCGTACCGTCGATTGACGATCCGCAATTCGCTCTCCAACTGCATTTGCAGCAGTTGAATTTTTCTGAGATGCGATGTCTGCTAGACGCGATGAGTATTTCTCAAGTCGTTCAGCCGAGAATCACTCTAATTGATTCCGGGGTCGCCCCGATCGCAAACGAAATGACGGATATTACACAATTCAATTTTGTTGGTGGGGCTAACGGAGTTGCGGAGGCGCCTTTTGACTCCGGTCGCCACGGTACGGCTGTCGCGTGCGTAGCCAGTGCGACTACGAATAACGGCATTTTATATACCGGAGTAGCGTCCCACAGCAATCCATCCGTGAAAATCACATCTTGCCGAATTTCCAGTGATGGCGTCACAATTGATACCTTCGATGTTCTGCGCGCTTTGACATGGTGCGTGGACAATCAAGCGACACGCGGCGGAATGGGTGTGGTTAACCTGAGTATAAACAACCCAACCCTACCTAGCTTTAACGGATCTCCTGTTTTTCAAGGAGTAGCTCGGTCGTTGGCGAAGCACAAAGATTTGCTGGTAAATGGGGCAGGAAACACACCAATCTTAGATCCGAGCAAGAGTTCCAAGTACATTCGAAGAGTCGGTGGTATCGATGAAAACGACCTCTATTGGTCCCAATCGACATATGGTGATTTTAAAGCCGTTTCGCCGGCAGTCAACATTCGCACTCACGACACCGCCACAGGGGCTCCTCTTGTAGTTTCGGGCACCTCCCTCGCCACTCCATGCTGGTCCGGAGCCATCGCACTTTTGATGAGTCTCAATCCCAAACTAACGACATCCAGCGCTGACAAGCTAGTCTACAGGACCGGTAGGGAAACATCGCAGGGCTACATCGTTCCGGATTTGCGTGAAGCAGTGATCAAGGGTTTGAGACTAAAACCCTGATGCTAAGTCCGCTCGACTTCGATCTGAGTTTCTAAACCCAACCGCTGAATCAGCGTAGACATTGTGTATTCGGGCAGCACCAGAAACGCCGTTGCTATTTGTTCCGCCGCTAATCATATCCAACATATCGGCTTGAGCGTGCGAGTACCGTGCAACCAGGGCACGGGAAGTCAGTTCGCTGAACGGGCGAGGCATGGCGTCACGGTGAGGTTATACCAAGCGTACCGGTGCCGGATATTGCGCAACCTGCGGATCAGTAATTGCGTTATTGAGATCGGTCAATGAGCACTCATTTTTCTGAAGTTTATGCGAATCGAGCTTGAATGCCTCTTCGAGTTCCCGTAGCGCGGACTCCTCATCTTCTTCTTTGAGGAATTCACTGGCCATTTGTAAATGGCTCTGTAAGCTGTGATTCATTGAGTTGGTGACTGTGGAGAGAGATGATCCAGGAGGCAATCTGATTACGCTAATGCCCGAGTTGTCTTCGGATTTGTGAAATCGCAGCCGCGACATTTGGGTTCGAATTGAGCAACCCCTTAACCTTGGTATTGGCGTGCATAACTGATGTATGTCTGCGGTTTCCGAATGCCTCTCCGATTCTCGGGAAGCTCAAGTGCATCAGCTCGTGTGCGAGATGCATGGCGATGTGCCTCGGTAGAGTTATATCGGCTGAGCGTGACGAAGATCTCAGCGCTGCGGAGTCGACTTTGTAGTGTTCGGCGACAGCAGCGATTACGCTATCGATGGTTAAGGTTGGTTTGGCCTTCGGAGTTCCATTAGGCGTGAGGATTGAATGCAGGGTGTTTTGGTCCATGCCCTTGCCGGTCATTCTCGTGTACGCGCTGACGCGAATCAAGGCGCCTTCGAGTTCTCTGATGTTCGAGGTGAACAACGTGGCGATGTGACTCAATGTTGAATCATCAACGGAAAGTTTATCGCTGTCGCATTTTTTGCGAAGGATAGCCAAGCGAGTTTCATAATCAGGCGCTTGCATGTCTGAGGTCAGACCCCATTCAAAACGGCTGCGCAAGCGCTCTTCCAAACGCGAAAATGCTTTGGGTGGACGATCGGACGAAAGGACAATTTGTTTTCCGGATTCTCGAAGATGATTGAACGTGTGGAAAAATTCTTCTTGTGTCGACTCTTTTCCCTCGATAAATTGAATATCGTCGATCAGCAGCACGTCTACGTTTCGATAGCGCTTGCGAAACTCTCCAGTCGTTTTGTCTCTTATAGAGTTGATCAGATCATTAGTGAAACGTTCGCAACTTAGATAACGAACATGCACTTGAGGATTGTTCTCGAGAATGGCATAACCAATGGCTTGCATCAAGTGAGTTTTGCCGAGACCAACTCCACCATAGATAAACAATGGGTTGTAATTCTGTCCTGGGCTCTGTGCAACAGCGAGTGCTGCTGAATGACAAAAACGGTTGTTGGAGCCAACTACGAAGGTTGCGAAAGTATGTTTTGCGCTTAGATTTGCTTTGACTAAATCGATACCGCCGTGATTTTGTCGCGGCATCGGTCGAGTTTCCAACCTGCCCATCGCCGGTGATGCTGTGTTTCTCGCGGCTTGTCCAGACATTGTCTGTGATGCTGGTGGAATGATCGGCGTGACGATATTGTTCGGTCTGCTAGGAATTTGAATCACCGTATTTGGTGCAGCCGAAGTTGGTTCCGTCCTAATTGCACTAGTTTCGTTTGTTCGAATTCCTGGTTGAGAACCATTAACTATTGTTTGAGCATCATCATTAGAGAATGGATCGTTCTGGTTCGAAGCGGAACCATCTTCTTCAGGTAATTGCTCACTCGACGAAGACGTTGATGATTCCTCGCTCCATGTTTCAACATTGGCGTTTGAACCAATGCCACCGTTAAGTGTATTGAACGCAGTCGATTGCTGAGTGGTCTCTTGAGTATCGATATCTGCAAACGTTCCAGTGTAGTTTCCGCCATTAACTGAATTGTCCACGACGAACTCAATCATGACCGGCACACCGGTAGCCTTGAGCAGAGCCTCTTGAAGAGCTGCTTTCGATTGGCTAATCAAACTTATATAGAATTGATTGGAAACACCAACAACTGCTAACCCGGCGTTGAAGAACTTAAGTTCCGCTGCGGTGTCTAGCAAAGCGAACGCGCCCGGTGAGAGGGTTTTCGCTAGTATATTTAAGGCATCTTTCCAAATTTGCGGGATTGGTTTCAAAAAGCGGACTTCGTCTCTGGTTTGCATCGTCTCGAAAGACCCGGTGGGAATAGGCTGGGGCTGCTGATTTCGACTCGTCTTTCGACGAGCCAGCTTGTTTTAATCCATAGTGGCGCTGCTGAAACCCGTCGAGAATTCGGAATTATCCGAAAATCTCAGATCGGCCGAAGCCCTTGATCACTGGCTTACCGATAAATCGGTAGCGAGTGCAACCTGAGATAATTCTCAAACAGTCGTTTACAAGAAGCCTGCCCCGCAAGTAAATTCGCAAGCTTCAAGAGACGACAACCCATACGCAGTGCTAGATAGCGATGCCGACACAAGTTGCTTTCGTGCCGGTTAACTTTATACGCAGGGATGTAAATTTTTCATCGTGCCGGGGTTGAGACCGACGCCAACTCTATGTCGGAGATGATAGCATTTCCCTTCATCTGAAGACATGCCAACATTTTTAACATTGGCGCAGTGCCACGGAGACATTGGCTCATGAAACGTACTTTGCGTGGATCAAAAGTTAAAGCTAAGAAGGACAGCGGATTTCTAGCCCGCATGTTCTCTAAAGCCGGTCGTAGAGTTCTTAAAAGACGTCGTGCCAAAGGGCGCTATCGTCTAGCCGTTTAATAACGGTACTGACGGTGCTGCCGTCGGAAGAGAGACTTCGCCGCGCTAGCGTATTTCAACGTGCTTACAACAAACGTATGGTTGTGAGCACGTCTGTCGTTACTATGTATATTTTGCCGAAAGAAAGCAAAGGCGCTCCCAAAGCCGATTGGAAGCCTTTGACTGGTTTTGTCGTTGCCAAAAAAGTTTCTAAAAGCGCAGTCAAAAGAAACCGCGCCAAACGCAAAATCCGAGAAGTCTATCGCTTGCTGCGCACCTCGGTTTTTAATGGCGAACGGCAAGACATCGCGTTGCGCGATTGGTACGCAATAGTTTTTGTCGCTCATGAGGGAGCCCTGGAGGCTACTTATGAGCAAGTCGAAGAAGCTGTGGTCAGCTGTTTAGTGCGCGCATCCAGCAAGAATCGCAAAGATCGACAAGGTGGACCGAAGCCGGTTTCGCAGCAAGGCAGTTCTGGAGCGGGGCCATCCAGGGATGGACAGAACCAGAACTCTTCTCAAGGCGGTTCCGGAGTGGGTTCATCCAGAGACGCTCAGAACTCAGACTCGCCTCAAGGCAGTCAAAAACCAGTTTCTCATCAGGGAAGTCAAAAACCCGATTCGCATCAAGGTAGCCAGAAGCCCACACGAACAAACCAAGCGACTGGGCAAGCGAATCAGAAGTCCGGTCAACTACCCGCTAGACAGCCAGCGCAAGGCGCTCAGAAGCCCGTTCAGCAGCCTCCCAGGCAGCCGTCGCAGCACGCTTCGCAGAATAAACCGCGGCCGACACAGAATCGATCTGACAAGCCGCGTGAAACCAAATCATGATTTCGGTATTAATAACGGAGCCAAGTTGCCAACAGACAGAGATAATATCTACGGTCTGTATTCAGATTTGGCCTTGAGCCAGAAAGACTTCCTAATTTTGGAATCATACGTAACAAATGAAAATTCCAAGTTTTAAGCATCTGCCGGGGCTGACGGCAATTGTGGCGATACGCCTGTATCAGAAAACCCGGATTTTTAGAGCGCCATCATGCAGGTTTTATCCATCCTGTTCAGAATATATGGCGAGAAGCATAGATGCCCACGGCTTTTTTAAGGGCGTCTTTGACGGAGTGATCAGGCTTTGCAAGTGCCACCCGTTCCATCCCGGCGGTGTGGACGAAGTTAAGGTTAAAGTGCCGGTTCTGAAGTCAGAAGCGCAGGAAAACTAAGAGGACAACCGTGGATCTCACTTATTCGTTTATGCTCCCCGTACTGCAAGCCTTCTACAAGGCGACGAGCAGCTATGGTTGGGCATTGGTTCTGTTGACATTGACGGTGCGCGCACTGCTGTGGCCGCTGGTCGCCAAGTCGACATCCTCGATGCAGCGCATGTCTGCGCTCTCGCCTACGTTGAAAAAAATGCAGGCGAAGTACAAGAACGATCCGGAATTGATGCAGAAGAAACTCATGGGATTCTACGCGAAGAACCGCGTCAGTCCTGTGGGTGGCTGCTTGCCAATGCTTTTGCAATTGCCGATTTTCTTCGCGCTCTTCGCAACCTTCAGTGGTCCTCCGTTTGGTGATAAGCCAATCCCGGTGCACGTTAAGGTTGTTCCGACTAAGGAAACCAAAGTAATCAAGAAGGAAACTTCTAATGACAGCGTTCCGTATGTGACCGCTGAGACTGGTTCCCTGGCAAAGGTTACGGTGTTTCCAGGTGAAACGGATCTGGGCGTCGGCAACTCACTTGATTTCGGTACTAGAGCTGTAGACGGCACCCTGCCCCCGGAATTCAAGGTCGATTGGAAAATCAAAAAAGACAATAAATTTGTCGAACCGGCTGACGCAACCATCGATGCAGACGGGCACGCAGTCTTCAATAAAGAAGGCGATTATCAAGTAGAAGCGATCGTTCCGGGCATCGCCAAAAATGAGCCGTTTTTGTTCGTCAGCGGCCTCGGGAAAGTGAAGTCTGGATTTGATTTGCTGAAACCGGAGAATTTCGACGCCCTCGGTTTGATCATTGCTTTCGGTATCTCTATGTGGATTTCGCAGAAATACACAATGGCTACCAGCCGAGCTAAAGACGAGGAAATGGACGAGCAGACCCGTGTCCAACAAGACACGATGAAGATACTTCCGCTGGTCACGACCGGGACGTTTTTCTTTATCCCATTGCCGGTTGGTGTGCTAATCTACATAGTTCTGTCCAATATCGTGCAATCGTTGCAGACATGGTTGCTGATGCGCAAACCTGCACCTCCTCTTGAAGGTCTCGAAGACCTCGGTCTAGACGACGATGAAGTGCCTCCCCCATCTAAAGGTCCTGGCGGCTCCAAGCCCAAATTGACATCTAACAAGCCGACCTTAGACACTGACAACGGCAGTAAAATACAGCTCAATTCAAAAGTTCTTGACACAGGCAAAACGAAGAAGAAAAAGAAGAAATAGGCTATGAACCAATTCGCTGACACATTTGACGAAAACGCGCAGAGCTACCTGGAAAAGATACTGGCAATTCTTGATATCGAAGCCACGGTTGTTCAAGAAGAGCTGGATGACACCACCACTTGTTATCGAATCGATTGCAAAGCCGATGATGCCAGGATGTTGATCGGAAGAAACGGTCAAACGCTCGAAGCCTTGCAGTTCGTAGTCAGACAGATGTGCCGCAGCAATATGCTGACTCACAATCCATTCGTAATTGATGTTCTCGACTATCGTTCACGCCGTCGCCGCACCATGGAAGAGAACGCCAAGAAAGGCGCTGTCGCTGTGTTGAACGGAGACACAGAACGTTTTGCTCTCGATCCAATGAACGCATACGACCGTAGATTGGTCCACAATTACCTGCAAGAGAATTTCCCTGAACTCTCCTCGGACAGTGAAGGTGAGGGCGAAGAGCGCCACATTGTTATCAGCTACCGCGGTCTTGATGAAGATGCGCCTGATAACAAAAAACAGTCCAGTTCTTCTGAGGAAGAGGACGAGTACGAAGACTTCGAAGGCGAAGACGACGACGAAGAAGAGTACGAAGAAGCTGACGAGCAGGAGACAACCAAGAAAGCCAAGGCTGTGCCGGGCGATTCCTAGTTTTCTTCTCGAACAATTGGTGATACCACAGATGGTATCGCTTTAGATTGGGAAATCAAAGCGATTTTAAATTCGGAAAATTTGATATTTCCTGCGCTTTTGCTTGAAGTCGTTTTCAAATGCCCAGCATTTCTGTGCTGACAGTGTGCGGTGGGAAGATCCCCATTGTAGACGGTTGATGTCAAGTATATGCTAGAAACCTACACGCAAATGTATGTTTCTATCTTCGTAAATTGTGAGTTTTTAATGCCGGAAACTGGCGACACCAAAGCATCTAGAGCAGACGATAAGGGCCTTAAGGGCGGACTCGACACCGCGACCCTGAACGCGTTTCGCAACGAAGTGGTTCTGCAACAACAATCTCGAGCAGCCGAGCGCGGCAATCCTTCAGCACTTCAATTAGTCGGCGAACTGGGGCATTCGGCTCTGTACAGCGGAGTTCAAGCTCCGGTCACTGGTGTGGCTCAGTTGGTCGATAAGGGATTCAATTCCAAGCTCGCGGAGAGCAAATTTCTGAATCCAATATCAGCCCCTGAGACAGCAGCTTTCGGCAGCGAGCGCTGGTATGCGCAAACCATAGGTGGCGGTGCCGGCATGACGCTTCCTTTTATGCTCACCAAAGGTGCGCTGAAGAGTTCCGGACTCTCACTTGCCGCCAGGGCGGAAGGCACGGCAGTCGCGTCAACGAGGCTATTTACTCCACTGAACGGGGCGATCATTGCCGATGGCGCGATAACTGGTGGGGCTTATGATTTCTTTCTGACTCCGGTCCAACCTAACGAATCCAATTTCTGGGCAGCTCGTACCAAACATGGTTTGACCGGTGCTGCGACGTTCGGAACTCTCACCGCCAGTAGTGTCGTTCTCGGCAATTTGGCTCGTCCGTTTACCAAGGACCTGGCGGGCGTGAAGCGCTTGGCCTGGGACGCTACAGCAGGTGGATTGTCCGGCGTTCCTGCCGGCATCGTTAATGCCGACGCGACTTCTTTGTTGAGTCAAGGTCGTTTCGCCACTGCAGAAGAACGAGCCAAGGGCGCTTACACGATGGTCGTTGCTGGTTCAGTACTCAGCACGCTTCACAAGATTCCTGGGCAAGATATTTCACCTGGCGAAAAAGCAATGCAATCGCGTTATAGCGGACGCAAGAGCAGTGGCACAGCCAATCTCGAGGCAATGCTCGCTGAACGTGCTCGTGAGGCTAAGAATCTGGCGGCGGCGGAAGCCGGTTCCCAACCAGGACTCAGAATGGTGGGAGCAGTCAAAGACGGCGGATCTGCCGTCCACGTTGTAGAACGAATGAAGCCCGGTCGTGCCATGGCATCGGCCGATGTCGAGGGCAGACCAGCTGACGTTGCAAGTAAACCGGTTGAAGCTGAGGCTAAACCGGCTCCAGTTGAAGCCAAGCCAACTGATGCCGAAGTTAAACCAGTCGAGACCGAGGCAAAATCGCCAACGGGCGATGTTGTTGAAGGCAAGAAGATTCAAACCGAGGTCAAGCCTGAGCAACAAGCCCTACTGCAGAACGGTGTAAACATCGCTTTCCGCGCTTCGGAACAGGGCGCTCCGGCAGAGGACATGGCTGCCTTGATCAGATATGCCCAGGGCGAAGGCGCTCCGGTGATGGAAGCATTGCTCAAAGTTGCTAAGGATGCCAATGATCCCGCCCTGCTTACAGTCGTTCGCGAAGCCTACCTGCCATTGCAAGGCGTCGAGCATCGCGTTGTTGAGGGCGAGGCTAAGATTACCCCTGAACAGGGTAAACCGGTCACGCAAGATCAGCTTACTCGCTGGCAGCAATTCAATGAAATAGTTGCCGATCCACCTGTAGATGTCGATGGATACTCGAAATATCGCACGGATTTGTTTAACTGGTTGGACAGGAATCCTGATTTACATAGCTGGGTTCAGCAGCTGGCGAAACAGAACAGCTGGAGTCATGTCGCTGGTCCTCTTGATTTTTATTTCCAAACCAATGAATTAGCCCGTTTCATGGACGTTGCTAAACCAGCCAAAGCAGAGCGTGTAGAGCGACCGGTCACGGTGAAAGACGTTGCGGATATGCGTCAATTTGCAGATGAGTTTGCCGATCAAGTTTACAAGGCACCTTACGAAACTAGCGTGGCTGAGAATTTCCGCGCCCTTGCTGAAAAATCCGGACATCTCAACGTTCCGATTTTGGCTAGGCACATAAATGCTGCACTCAAGGCGAAAGGCCACGGCGGCAGTTATGAAGTTCAAGTTGATTCGAATTGGCAAATGACTTTGTTTAGACCAAAAGATTCTGTTTTGCGCGAAACAGTTACCAAGCAAGACTACGCTTCGGTCGAAACTCCAGTCAGAACCGAAGTCGCTGACGCCGAGACGATAAGCACTGTAGCCAATCAGTTTGGACAATCGCTTAGCCGTTCAAATGGTAAGGGTCTGCAGCATATGGAGTTCTTGTTTGCCGACACCGTTTTGAACATGAAAAATCTTGGCGTTCCGCTTGAGGAAGTTCCGAAGGAACTCAACCATGTTTTGCGTTTGAACAGAATGAACTATGAAGTGGTGATTGATAAAGATGGCCATTTAGCTCTGCAATATTTCGAGAAGTCCTCTGGTTATGAGCCAATGATGCAGGTTGCTTTCGGAGCTGACGGCAAGGCAGAAGTCAGAACCGGCGATCAGATTCAAAAACCTAAGGCGCAACCGGAATCCAAAGAAAAATCCGCGATGAACGTGTTGGCAGTCAAGGTCGGGCAATTGTCTCAAGATCTTGCTGCTGCTCTTAGACCGCTTACGGAAGTTTCCGATGTGCGTTTTACTTTTGCAGAATCGATTCTCAAGTTCAAGGCAACCGGAATTGGTGCGAAAGACGTTCAGGCGCAGATCAATCACGCGATGAACCAGAACAACATGCCGTATGAAGTTATCACTCGTGAGAACGGCAAACTCGATTTGATTTATCACGAGAAAGACGGTGGCTACCGAGCAATCGCGTCAGTCGCCTATGGGCAAAGCAACAAATAGTTTGAATGCCTCCGTCAGATAATCGAAGCGACTACACCTGATGTCGTACAAATTGGTCAACATTTATCGGCGCGAACTGAGCCGAAATAGGAGATCGCGCCGCTTTGTGGGTACGATTCCAATGCACGCTGTTTTAGTGACCATGTCCCTGGGCTTGGTAATATAGAGAGACCGTTGGAGGTTAGACCGTGGCTGAGCCAGCTGAAGTACCAAAGGGAGACCATGCGCCCGTAGCAAACAAAGATAATGTCCAGACGCCTCGCCGTCAGGGCATGAAGAATTTTATTCTGGCGCTTAAACACATCAACGAAGCCTCGGTAGCCGAGAACGTCAAGCAACGGTTCTCTGATTACGTCACTATCGCGCTCGTCGTTTTGTGTATTCTCAGCTTGGTCGTAGCCGTCTCGCTCGACGTCCCTCCTGGCGTGAAATTTTTACCACTGGCCTTCACTGTAGGCGCAGTGCTCTTTTACATCATCAACCGCATGGGTATCATCATCAGTCTGACGGCC
>CAZRMH010000185.1:0-15250 GCA_964600935.1 uncultured Candidatus Obscuribacterales bacterium | reverse complement strand
TGCGAAACGGTGGTGGATTACACACGCGGGTTTGGAAATTATTTTCCCGCGGCGAACATGTCATTCCAAGATCGGCTTCATTACACCTGGGAAAACACTCTGTTTTTCTTTTTCGGCTTGTCCTGGCCTGAAGCACTGAATTCGCGAGCAGCCGAACTCGGCGTCCTGGGCGAGATTATGAAATCAGTCAGGTTTAGCTGGCTGCCTTTGACGGTGGCAATTGTTTTACTGACCGTGAAAAGACGGCGGCTAAACGTAATGACCGCGATGTTCTACACGTCGCTCCTGTTTTTTATGCTCCAGCAATCCGTGATCATGGAAGCGCGCTACAAAAAACCGTGGGAAGGAGTGGCAATTGCAACCTTCCTGGCATTGCTGGCAGCTCCGCCTTCACGCAAAAAAGCGCAAAGCGAGGACTTGACTGACTTAGATGAACTAGATTCGCTTAAACAGGCAGATAGCGAATAATTCGCCGTCTGGCCGCTTTGACGCGTTTCTTATTATGGCATTCAACATTCCGTTGAGCTGGAATGTTCTGCTCAAGCGAGAGCAAGCGCCGATAGTTTCGGATATCGATGGGATAACGACGCACATCGATTGATGGAATGGCTTCGAAGCAAGGGCTCAGGTGAACGAACTCTCGAATCTTGAACTTTAGAATGGTCTTTAGATAGTCGTCGAGCTGGTCGAGAACAACCGCGCGATCATCTGATGAAGGAAACATACGTACCCCACCAACATTGTTTTCTTGTAGAAGACTTTTATTGAGCATAGCAAGTGGTCACAAATGGACGGTTTTGGCACCGGGTGCCGTTAAAACGTTGAATGTTAGCAGGGTCTAAGGGAATGTCAACAAGCAGAGACTCCCGACAGAAGCGATTTAATATAAATTCGATCCGCGCAGGTCCAACACGTATAGAAAAGAACTGTCGCGCGTATCGACTTGTTTGCGGTCGCCAAGCGGTTCTCGAGACACACAGCCTTCAAAAGATTGGAAATCGAATTGAAGCAAAAAAAAACCGCGATGTGACGAAAAGTCCACGATTGGATCCAAAATTCGGGTCATTTCAACAGTTCAAAACAATTCGGAACTATTCCGCCTTTTTTCAGGTTCGCATTCTGTCAGAAAAACTATCAGTTTTTCTGACAATTGACCGGACACTCGATCTCACCTGGACTTTCGGCGCCTTCTGACATTTCACAAGAAAACAGAATCGAACCCGCTAGGAAGCGCCTGATGGCTCTTCGCCTCTCTTTTTGCGCATGACCATAAGCATACCAACGATGCCTGCGCCCAAGGCTGATGCAATCGCACGAGGGTAATCAATCGAACCGTGCTGGAGCAGATCCACGGCACACCAACCAATTGACCAGCCAGCCGTGTACTTTGCGACACGGAATATTGACGAACGCATGCTGTTCTGACCTACATTCCGATCTGGAGGATTGGAAGATTCCATCAGTTTATCCTCAAGTCGAAATGGAAATTCACTTCGCGACCTTCTTTTCCGCTTTCATTGCCGCTTCAGCGAAAATTACGTCTTTCAAGTGGCGCAATCCGGTATGAACGGCACGAGACACACCCATCTCGGAAAGTCCAAGAACGCATGCTGTCTCCTTCTGCGAGAGGTCATAGAAAAATACGAATTCAACGATTTGACGGGTCTTCTCGCCGAGGTTCTTTAACGCTTGAGTCAACAACTCTCTGTCTTCCGACATTTTGATTAGCTCTTGATACTTCTTGTCGGCAACGAACTCGGACAATCCGCGATGGTCATCGCGTTCATCCTCATCGTTACCATCTAATGATTCATAGTGAAGTCTCGCTTCCCATGACTGTTGCGCATCCAAGATTTCTTGAACAGTAAACCCTGACTGCGTCGACAGCTCTTGCACAGTGGGTGCGCGATTAAGTGATTTCGTGAGGCGCTCTTCGAGTTGACTGACCTGCGAGTTGATTTCCGTCAATTTGCGCGGCACTTGAACGATCGAGGCGTGATCACGGAGATAATGTCTGATCTCGCCACGAATGTAGCAAGTCGCGAGAGTTCGGAAACTAGCAGCACGAGTGCGAGTTGGATCGTAGTAGTTAATCGCTTTGAGCAAACCAATAGAGCCGACCTGGACCAGGTCTTCGAAGCTATCTGGAAAACACTGACTGTAGCGTCTTGCGATCTGACGGACCAGAGGCATATTATCGCGAACCAGATCTTTGACCTCGGATTCATCAAAGAAGAAAGAGCTGGCTTGTGGTTGACGCCTTGTGCGGTTAATGTCCTTCACTTTGTCTGTCTCCTGAAACTTATTTCTATCGCAGCTGATGGGCTCACCAATTCAGGCTTCTAGGTCTCTGACTTAAATTTTCCCTTGACATGAACGATTTAAACCGTTAAGACCGGGGTTCACGAGTCTTCAGAAAGCACGCCACGGCAGAAATTTTGGCTACAATTGGTCTATGACTTTTCCTAGGGATGTCTGGCGACCAGGAATTAATTTTGAATCCATTCATTAAATCTGTTGCTCGCGTGCGAATTGCATGGGGCAAAATCTCAATCCAGAAGCAACTTTTGCTTTTGGGTTTAACATGTGTCGCCGGTTTAGTCACGTTCACCGCCTGGGTCTGGGTGGCTCGAGCCCAGCACATGATCGATGATTCCGTTAAACAATTTGGACTCGCGCTCGCTCACGCATTGGCCCGAGGGGGCGCCGAAGCGCTGCAGAACACGGGTAATCTCGAAGGTCTTCGTTATTACATTTTGACGGAACGAGGCCACACTCCGGCAATCGCGTATGTTGTCTACTGCGACAAATTCGGAAACGTTCTTCTTAACCCGAACTCGGCGAAGGATCTCGAGGACGTTTATCAAATCTGGAAACAGCCACTCCATAAATATGAAGTGCCAGAGGTGTATGAAAGTCCAGTCGGCTACCGCAGCATCACTAATATCGCCGTGCTTATGCGCCGCAACCAACAAGACCTCGGCATCTGCTGGGTCGGATTGGACAACAACTCTTTCACAATTTTAGGAACACCAAAAGAGACACGATACTTTCTTCTATCGATATTTATCCTGGTTGGAGCACTAGGTGCAGTCGGGGTTTGGGCGAACTACGCCTTGATCAATAAGCCACTACGGGTACTATCACGCAGTTCCAGCGAATTGGCAGCGGGTAGATTCGGATATCAAATTCCTGGTCAGCGAGCAGGCAAAGAAATTGACGAAGTGGTCAATGCCTTCAACTATATGTCCAGCCGTCTCAAGCTATATGACAATCACAATGTCTTCTGCTTTATGGATGAGAGATACAAATACATCTGTTAGAGAAACAAGCTAGAAGTTGTTCTCTTGTCGATCGCCGACGGCGTGGTAGTGTGCGATCGCGATAACAAAGTTCAAATCGTCAACCGTGCTGCGACGATCGTCTTCGACAAAGACGCTCAAGAGATGCTCGGAAAGCCACTCGTATTCTGTACTGAAGGTCCGGACTCGCCACAAATCTGCCAGGTTATCCAGGCTTTCACAGACTCATACTCACCTGGCAACGTGGGACCAATCGTCCAGCAAGTCAACGTTTTAGAACGAGTCGTTCGTATCCACAGCGCCCCAATTCTTCTGAACAAAGAGTTCCTCGGCTCCGTTATGATTATGCAAGACATTACGAAACAAGCGGAACTCGAGCGCATGAAGAACGAGTTCATGAGCAACGTCAGTCACGAATTGCGCACGCCGATTACTTCGATCAAGAGTTACGTTGATACGCTCTGCAATCACGGAGAGAAGCTCGATCCCGAAATTCACCGCGAGTTTTTAGAAACGATCGACAACGAAGCAGATCGTTTAATGTATCTCGTAAACGATGTACTTCAGCTCAGTCAGCTCGAAGAGGGCGATCGAGACCTCGATGTATGCCCGATGGAAATTCGACGGGCTTGCGAAACAGCAATTCGTTCGCTGAAGATGATGGCAAAGGATCGCAGTATCGATTTGAATTTCGTCACCGACGAAAACGTTCCACTGGTAAACATAAACCAGGAGTCCATCGAGCGCGTAGTCATCAACTTGTTGACGAATGCGATTAAGTACACTCCCAATGGTGGCAGCGTGACTGTCAGAGTCGATCACTTGAAGGACACTAAAGAGGTCGCAGTCAACATCGAAGATACCGGTATCGGTATTCCAGAAGACTGCCTCGAACACGTTTTCGATCGTTTCTTCCGTGTCGAGAAGAAAGTGCACACCATCAAAGGAACCGGTCTCGGACTGACAATCGTCAAAAAAATCATCGAGAAACACGGTGGTCGGGTGGACGTCAAATCCTCTCTCGGAGAGGGTTCCACCTTCAGCTTCATCCTCCCTGAAGCGACTACCGCTGAAGAGGAAGACGGATTGCCAGTCGAACAATTTGAATACGAAGGCTTCACTGGAAGCGTAGATTTCGCAACCAACTCCGCCGACCAAATCAAGTCAATTAACGCAGATTCCGACAACGGAGATGGTAACGGTAAAGAAATCGCAGCCACCACCGACGGTGACGCTCCATCTGACGTCGAACACGCCGGATCCGTTACTTAGTTTGCCATCACGTGATGTTCTGCATAATCTTTGACGAACGCCAGACGTTTCTCCATGCCCTTCTTGGTGTTGCTGCGCAACACTTTGTTTTTAAACGGAGCTGGCACCCATGTGTCGATGTTAGTCACGAGTTTTAGCGTAACGCCGTTGCCATCTTTGTTTTCCTCAATGATCCAGGCGCCGTCGAATTTGTTTAATACACCAGATTCGGTGAGTCTATATTCGATACGGTGTTCTTCTGGCTTGCTGACTTCAATATAGTTCAAGAATGTTGTTCCAACGACGGGTAATTTTGCGAACTCTTCTTTGAGAGTTACCGAATTTGGTGTTTGAGAAACAATCTTTTTGTGAAACGCCTTATCTTCCTTTTGGTACTCGTGGAGCGCTTTCCAAACAATTTCCGGAGATGCTTCGACAGTGACAAAATCTTCGACGGTTACCGAAGCAAGCGCAGGCATTTGAAAACCGATAGCTGCGATTGCGATCATCAAAGCAGACTTAGTAACTTGCATTGTGGAATTCTCCTGGACAGTCTCAAACCATACTTGCGAGCTTTCACATTCAGCGCTTCGCTCTATTTCTTCTTACGAACGGCCGACTAAAAATAGTCAGGCATGTAATCGTTTTAATCTGGCCAGCCTCAACCTAACCGGCTTTCGAGACCGCAAATTCAGACGTAGCACGCGGTCTGGACTTTGCGACCGTTTCATCGGTCCGTTGTTTATTCAACATTGCGGCAAGCGTGGTCACCGTTCGCCTGGATAAGAATCGGCTGGTGAAGACAACCACTTTGTTTAAAACGGTCGGCAAAACTATCACTTTCCTATTCTTTAAACCGCGCCAGGCGTCTCTGGCAACAGACTCCGGACTGGCCATCGAATGTTTTTGAAACGCCAGAGAGCTTCCGGAGTTCGCCCGAGCGGCAAAACCAGTGTTGGTTGGGGGAGGACAAAGGGCGGTCACGGAAACACTCGTGCCCTCAAGTTCCATGGCCAGACCCTCTGACCAGGACAAAACAAACGCTTTGCTGGCGAAATATGCCGCCATATAAGGACCTGGTTGAAATGCCGCGATAGAAGCAACGTTCAAAATCGAGGCATTTTTCCGTTTCAACATCGATGGTAACAACAATCTTGTCAGTGACACCACCGTATTTATATTGACCTGCAGCATGTTCAACTGTGGCTCTAGAGCGATGTCTACAAACTTTCCGGACAAACCAAACCCGGCGTTATTCACAAGCAAATCAGTTTCGATGCCATTTGTTTTTAGTTCATCGACAATCTCACGAGCAGCAGTTGGATTCGAGAGATCCTTGCAGATCGTGTGGACATGCACTCCAAAATCGGACTCAAGCTGGCGAGCAGCCCTGTTCAAGCCAATCTCATTCATATCAACCATTACTAAATCGTAGCCATCGGCGGCAATGAGTTTACACAATTCAAACCCGATTCCGCCGGCGCTGCCGGTAACTAGTGCGGTTCGATTCTGTTCTTCAATACTCATGATGTTTGTTGTCTCCTAACTTCTAAATTAAAATATCGTCTAGCCTTTACTCAACGGCATTCTCATGGTGAAACTATGCTGCGTCCCTGAGCACTGTTTTCGCAATTGCATCCAAAATGCATTCGGGTAGATCTTCCAACTCCAGCAGGGCGTCTACTTCTACGTCAGACATTTCCTTAAACAGATCCGCGAGCTCCGCGTCGAGATCCCACGATTCATCAATGAGTGGGAAGTTTTCATCGAACATAAAATCCATGTGGCAATTCTCCGTTGCAAATCCACGAACTTCTAACTACAGGAGTTTCTGAGTTCGCGACTGATGGTGTTTTGTGGAACGGTGACTCAACTTGCATTTATCTGGTTTTAGGAGAAACGAAGATTAAGGGAGTGAAAAATTCCCGATCAACCGCGTGCGTGGAATCTTCAGAAAGTGCTTGTAGTCATTCGATCCGTGAATCTAATAGAACGCCCACGTAGGGTTTACGTGGGCGCAGTTTAAACCAGAAGAGACAGAATGGATTCTTATATACAGATCGATTACGGAGTTTGAGGCGATCGGAATCCACTGGTCTCCTGTCACGGTTTAGCGTCTGATTAGAGACCGATGGTTTCTAGCCAACCCTAGCCAGCGGTTCTGATCAGTTCTAACGATCGAAGATTCCAGGTCCCACCTTAACCAGGTTGGAGTCGACTTTCTTTCCGTTTTTCAGAACGTCAAAGCCGATGAAATCGCCGAGGTGGTCACCTCGCTCAATGTCTGGCATGCATGTTCGATAGTGCCCAAAAACTTTGCCATCAGTTTTGATTTCAATCCCAGTGCCCTCAAGCTTTTTGTTTAGCTTCTCAACAATCTCCTTCAATCCACCGGCACCATGGTCGATACCATAATTGAGAGTATCTTTAAGACGGGCAAGAACATTGGCGTCTAGCTGCAAGTTTCCATCTTTATCCACACTCTCTTTCATCCACTTGCTCACCTTGTCCACCATTTCGTCGGCAGTCTTAGCGTCCATGGGCTTGTCTTCAGGAAATTTGAACTTCGGAGAACGGTCGATTGGAGGACGTACTTTCTCAAGGAGATTATTTGGCAATTCGGTTCTGCCATCATTCTTTGGTGAAAGTTTTTCCACTGGAGGCAGTGTGTTCTCGGCGCCGCCGGAATGGCTTGGCTGCGGCAATTCCTTCAAACGAGGACCCGTATGGTCGCCGCCAGATCCAGGAAGAATTTGCGGAAAACCAACCGGTGGAGATGCGCTGTTCTCAGAACCCTTTGTGTGTGGGAGTGTTTTAATAGAAGGTAGACTATCCGTGGAACTGCCGGAGGATTCCTGTGGACGGGCTTTACCATTAATCAAGTCGATTATACTCGGTAAAGTCTTATGGTTTTCTGGACTCTTATTACTTGAATCATCAGATGGCTTCCCGTTCTTCAAAATATTCTGGATCGCGGAACCTGCCGACTGGTTCTCCGGACTCTTGTTAATCGAATCATCGGATGGCTTCCCGTTCTTCAAAATGTTCTGAATCGCGGAGCCTGAAGGCTGGCTCTCCGGACTCTTGTTAATCGAATCATCGGATGGCTTCCCGTTCTTCAAAATGTTCTGAATCGCGGAACCTGAAGGCTGGCTCTCCGGACTCTTGTTAATCGAACCATCGGATGGCTTCCCGTTCTTCAAAATGTTTTGAATCGCGGATTCGGAAGTTTGATTTCCGGGATTCTTCATACTGCCATCGCTAGGCTTCGCCGACTCGTTCAAAAGGCCTTGAAGAGTCAAGTTCGGAAGAACGTTCTTCAAACTATCATCATTTTTTTGACTTTCAAGCGCCTTGTTTTGAATCAAGTTTCCGATTGAAGAAAGTGCTTTTCCAACGGTATTACTGGTGGTGTCAGACCCCGTTTGGGCTTGAGTGTTCTCAGCAGATCGCAGTAGATTCCCAAGTCCACTTGCTGGTGCTGTTGGCGTTGTGTTGTCATTCTTTGACGAGACTGGAGGTCCGTCGAAAGCGCAACTGAGAAGCATTGCAGTCGCAACCGCATCACGCTCCGAGTGATTCGATTGTTCATCATTGTTAGCCGGTGTTTCAAATTTTGGTGACATAAGACGGTCCTCTGCGACAAATAATAGATTTGCGCCGCGTTGTTGGTCTTTCTGCCCAGCTCGTAACCTTCCATCCGCTGTTACTTTCTCACACGCCATAACTCGACGACATTGGCTAGTCCGCCAACTTGATTGCGCTAACGCGCAACAAAGCGAATCGAATCCACAGTCAGTCGTTCAATTGAACTTAGACCGACTCCTAAATTAGCAGGAGCAGCTAAATCGAAAAAATGCATTTAGACCGGGCCGCTTCAGTGAACGGACGAGATCGTCTGAGTGGTTACTGCATCGAGTAGAACTAGCAACGTCTGGCCAATGCCGTCTGCATTCAACAACATAATCAACAATTAGCCGAACTGATTGAAACTGATGAAACAAATTTCGGGCGTCCGAGAAAACGTTCTTTTTGATGCGCAAATTTTATTCTTATGCTATGACTGAAAAAGGAGGGCACTATATATGGTGCAGATATACAAAACAAAAATATCACGACTTTGCAAACCTATATATACATCAACAATCCTTATATATAGACGCAGCCACGGTTTTCCCCATGGCAACCGGGAAGATTAACGACTTATCCACTTTCTTGACGGGTTTCCAAGCAAGTGTCGTGATATCATACGTCCATTGACAAGGTCAAAAGACCACAACCAGCGTGGCGTTGAGAGAGGAGGTTGAGTTGGCGAGGGCCGTTTATCCTGGATCGTTCGATCCAATAACGCTCGGCCACTTAGATATTGTCAAGAGGGCAAGCAAGCTCTTCGACGAAATCATAATGGCTGTCGTCGCCAATCCAGGCAAATCCGCCTTACTTCCAATGGAGGTGAGAACGCAACTTATAGAAGAATGCGTTAAGGATATTCCTGGGGTGAGAGTCGGATCTTTTCAAGGTTTGACTGTCGACTACGCCAAGCTCAATGACGTTACTTGCTTGATTCGTGGACTTAGAGCTATCTCAGATTTCGAAGCGGAACTTGGGATGACTCAAACAAACAAGCAACTGGATCCTGAACTAGAAACCATTTTTCTGATGACTAAAGCCGAGTATTCTTTTATTAGCTCATCCACAGTGAAGGAAATAGTGCGCTTGGGCGGAGACGTATCCCACTTTGTACCCGGACCCGTTAACGACTACCTGAAGAAGCACTTCATTAGAGGCACCACAGTATGACCACTTTGACCGCACCTAATGCGACTGTCGAAAATAATTACAAGCAAACGACCATATACAAACATATGGATTTGCTCGAGCACCTTATTGAAGACGCGCCAGGCGTGTATAAGTTTAAATTCATCAACGCCGACGATTTTCTCGACGTACTCGACAAAGCGAGAGCTCGCCTCCCTGAAGAGTTGAGAGAAGCTGCCGAAGTACTGCAGCAAAGAGATCAAATTACACAAGAAGCGCATCGTCGCTCCGAGCACGTCGTCCAACAAGCTCGCAGCCGCGCAGAATTGATGCTCCAAGAATCCGAGCTACTTAAGGCCGTCCAGGCTGAAGTAGAGCGCATCCGCAAGCAAGTTGTAACAGAAATTGAACAGATGCGTCGCGAAGCTCTGGCTGAAGCCGAACGCATTCGTGTTGAAGCTGAAGAAGATGCCACCAGAATTAGAGATGGAGCCGATCATTATGCAGAGTCGGTTTTGACGAGAGTCGAAAACGACCTGACATCAATCGCTCAACACGTTCAAGAGTCACAGTCGATTGTGAAGAACGGTCAACGTCTTCTCGGACAGGTTAAGCGCCTGCCTAGCTCAGTTGGTCCTGCCATGATGGCACCGCAAGCACAACAAGCGCCAATGACGCACACCGGTCAACAACATCTGCATTTGTCGAGCCCGCTGCTCAGCCGCGGTAACAACGACTAAGACGATACAAACGTAATAATTTGAAAGCCACTGAATCGTTTGTCAGTGGCTTTTCTTTTCGTTCAATCCCATATCTCACTTGCCTGGTTCGACCGCTTTGCAATTCATCGATTGCCAACAACGGTTCGTTCTATCCCTGAAAGATACGGGTCTATTTCTGCACGACTCTCTGAACGGCTCGGCAAAACCGGACACTGCACCTGAGCGCAACCGCATCGGCACGAAACGACACCATCAGCCACAATTGGCATGGAGCGTAATAGAACTTCATTACCTTCGAATTTTAATAGGACGCGTAAACGATTGAAACCGACCAATTTAGTTGAAGAAATCTAAACCAAGCCTTCTCATCGTTTCTTCCGTAATCAAGACATTCTCCCGCAACGGAGTCCTACCGAAAGCGGCTAGCACAACCGACTTTGAAGCGCGCGGGGTACGATCGTTGAATCGCTGCTCCCTTCCACCACCGCCACTGCGATTGTCATCTCTCTTTACGTCTTTTCTAACAGGAGCAGTCGATTTCTGCTCGCCGATTACTGACGCTCCCACTACGCGAGTGAGATTTCGATAGCCATTTCGAATATCGCGAGGATAGCGGAAATCAGCCAATGGACTGGCTTTTGATGGACCTGCATTTTCGCGAGGACGTTCTTCTTCTCGGTTGAAACCGCCACGACTCCGTTCATCGCCGCGACCATTTCGGCCACGGTCATCGCGGCCGCGACCACCAGGGCCGTCACGTCTTCCGGATTTGTTGTCTCGACCACGCTCTTCTCTTTGCGGAGAGGGTGGCGGAGTCAGGACAGCCAGGCGACCTTCGTCTTCAGTGAATAGCAAAACTTTGGCATTCGGATCGGAGAAATGACCGGACGCGAGTTCATGCAAACTATTGAGGATTTCGTTTTGTTCCATGAAATCGCGAGTCGGTTTGTCGGCAGCATGATTAGATTCAAGAATCAAAAGATCAAGCTGCGACTTGCCTTCGGCCGGCTGAGGGACGTTCCCTACCACTTGAATAAGTTCTCTTCCACGAATAACAGCCGCACCAGATATGGTGCGCTTACCAGCAAACGATTCAAATACTTTGCGTACATCTGAAAACTCGTTTGCATAGAATCTGGTTAAAACACCACCATCACTTCCTGGTCTCGTCAGGATTTCAACTGGTGTGTAAACTTGCTCAACGTCGGGTTCAGTGGTTTCTGCCTGGCCCGTGTCTCCACTCGCATCACCGACTGGCGTAGCATGCTCGCCGGCAGAAAGCGCGGGTCCGTTATTGTCGGTTTCCGAAACCGCTTCAGAAGACGCATCGCCTGTGGTATCAGCAGAAGAAGCGATTTCGCCGGCATCTGATTGAAGTGCGGCTGACTCTCCGCTATTGGCCGACTCGGAGGAGTCTCCGGAAGATCGAGAAGCCGAGAGTGAGAGCTCAACAACAGCATTGAATGTTTCACCTACCGCCGGAAAATCCGCGGTAATCTGTCCAACACTTTCGCTTGAAGGCGCTTCATCAATTACAGAAACCGATTGACTTGCAGATGTTTCATCACCGGCAGCGCCGGACGAATCCGCCGCAGAAGCGGGATCAGATCCGGATTCGAGGGCCGCAGGTTCCGATCCTGTTTCGATAGGTTGGTCGGTTTGCGGTTCCGCTGCAGCTTGGTCGCCAGTTGCTGCATCTGCCACTTCCGTCGCTGGTTGTCCAGAGGAATCGGCTGATGTTTCAGCAATCTCTTCGGAAGCCGATGAAACATCGGCGGCCGGAGCTTCGTCAGTGGCAGAACTCTCGTCGCCACCGGCTTCACCAGTCGTCTCCTCATCGGAATGCGCATCGTCAGTGGTCAAATCGGCGCTGGCCAACAGCTCTTCATCATCCGCGTCGAAATCAATTTGTTCTTCAGCATCAACGAAAAGAAGAATGTATGCGCCTTTATCCACTTTGCGGTCTTTGGCTAACTCATGCAGCGACTGCAACACACGATTGGATTGGAGGAAAGACTTCGCCGGTTGGCTCGCAGCTTCTTTCGACATACTCGAAATTACATGCAATTGATCTTCGTTTTCTTTGGCTTGCGGAACTATTCCAATGACATCCTGGAGTTTATTGTCAACAACGACTGCAGCACCGACAGGCGGTCTGTGATTATATAGACGATACAATTTTTTCACGTCAAAGAATTCACGTGGACGAAATCGTGTGAATACCCGCCCATCCGGAGCCCGGCTTGTAACGAGCTCGATATTGTTGTTTTTCACTTGTCGAAACAGGAAAACATAGGTTGAATCAGGCATCTTGCGCGTCAGTGTTTTGGTCAGCGCGCCTAGAACCGCGTGATTCTCTACCCAGCCCTTAATCTCATCGATTTTGCTGTTTTCCAAATCTTTGACCATAGCTTTGAGCTGGTTTTCCAGCTTCAAGATATGTTCTTCAGCCTGCGGTTTCGTGGAGAGATCGGTGGTTTCCTTCTCATCCTTTAATTGCTTGAACATTGGCAGTTTGCCAAGCACGTCGCTAAGCTCACTCGCCACCCGAGTGGTCACGCCTTTTTCTTTGCGCTCTAGTTCGGGAAGCTGCTTCCTTAAGAAGCGCACCGCCGCCCAAACCGACTTAGTCGCGTTTAAGCTATCACTTTGCGAACGCGATTTATATCGCGATACGGCTTGCTTGGTTTTTGCAAGTGCGTTATCCATGGTATCTCTGGAACAGGGCTGAGCAATATATTGTACTGCTCCGCCTACAGACGTAGCCACTTGCAAGACATAGTGTAAAGTACTTTACTTCCTGGAATCTCGAGCGTGCACAGACTCAAAAAACCTGCTCGATTCCGCGTCCGCGGGCTTAATCGGGACTTTACCGGTTAGTTTTGCTTTTACCGGCACTGGTTGAATTGCATACGTTCCATAAATCATCTTCGACATTTGCCGAATCAACTCACTGGCTCGCGAGTCATTTCTATTTCGGGAACATTGAATTGACACAGCATATCGGGTGCCACCGGGGGCGGTGACAATACCGACATCGCCCACCATCGCTCCAATCGTTCCTGTTTTATGGATAATGGTAGCACCAGGATCCAGGCCCGGGGGCAAGAGGGATCGATTCTTGCACTTCGCCATAATCTCATACATAAACTCACGATGCTCTTTGGTTATGAGCTCACCGTGGTCGACTCGTCCGAGCAAATAAACAAGGTCATATGGGCAAGTCGTGTTGGTGCCTTCCAAGTCAGCAAGCAAATGATTGACTTTGGTTTGCTTCAAACCATAACGATGGAAGTCTCTATTGAGATGTTCGTTGCCGCCCAGAAGATCTATAAGTAGATTGGTAGCCGTATTATCAGAAACCATCATCATCAGCTGCGCCGCCCTTCTGGCACTAATTTTGGTGCCTGGCGGCTTCCATTGGAGAAAGCCAGAACCACCGGTAATCAGATCTGGTCTGATTTCCAGCTCATCATCCATGCTGCACTCGCCGCGTTCAACCGCCATGAGAAAACTTACAAGGATAGGAAGTTTGATCATACTGGCTGCGGAAAACGCCTGATCGCCGCCACTGTCAACGAATTGCCCGGTTGCAAGATTGACAGCGAAAACACCTGGTTGAATCGTTTTAACATGATTCAAATTGGTAAGCCTGGCCGAAAGATCTTTCAACTCCGTGGTCAATTGAAACGGCGGCGCGATCGTGACGTGATGGTCGCGACCGACCGTCGGGTCCATTAGACTGCCACTGTGATGGAACAACGAACCGGCAAGAAACACTAAACCAGAAACCACTGCCGCCTTGAGAAGTTTTTGACCAGGAGGAGTAGGTTTATACTTTCGCTTCTTCTTTTTCTTTGGAGCAAAACTGGGAACTTTAAATCCGAGCACCTTCCGTGGTGCTGCGTCTTTTTTTGCACCACCTGCAGTTCGCCCTTCGGCGTTGCGCACAGTCTCCCGGACTTGAGCAACAACTGCTTCAGGAATATCGTCAACATCAACGTGATCACGTTGGTCGCGTTTCGAGGTGGTGGTGCCTGTCGGCATCGTCATCATCCGTAGTATCGCCCACACAGATAGAGAATGGATATACCATCTCAATCAACCGTCAACGCTTATTCTAACGTCAGATCCGCTGGTTGGGTAGCCAGAAGTTGAAATTTCATTTCAGGCTCTCAATTTTTCGGAACCTGCACCACATTCGGAGGCATTAAATTTTTGCCTTGACACCACGCGGCACAAACAAGTAGAGCATAAGAAAAATCAAAGTGCAAACACTTATTAGATACTTCGTCTCAGGCGGGATATCCGTACGTGGCGAAATGAAACCTTCTATGCATCCAGCAATCAGCAATATGGGCACCGTACCACCAAACATTCCGAGTGCAGTTTTACTAGCTTTCTTGAAAGCATCCAACCGTTTATATCGGCCGGGAAACAAAAGTGATTTACCAATAACCAATCCAGCTGCGCCGCCGATGAAGATCGCAGTCAGCTCGAGCACCCCATGTGGTGCTACAAACGCACTAATACGATGAACCATGCCGTTTACTTGACACAGCCCAAATACAGTTCCAATGGACAATCCGTTAGTGATTAGAACGAAAACTGTGCCAAACCCATATGTGATACCAGCTACAAAAGCGAGGATCGAAACGCGAATGTTATTGGTCGCAATCATGCTAAAAGCTGTCGGGCTCTGGTCCTGAACGGCATCGGTCCACATCCGTTTATGCTGAATGGTGTTCCACATATCATCGGAAACCAACGGGGACCCCTTGGTCATCTCCAACTGCGCAAATTTGACGTCATGCATGACAGCGAAACAGCTACCCACAGCTGGTATTAAAAACAGAGAAGTCGATAAAACCAGGTACAAAATATTTTCGCGAATCAGACGCGGAAAACCGTCGTAGAGAAATCGGAAAAGGTCCATCCAACGATTTCGATCAGTCTGATACACTTGGTTGTGTGCTTTGACCACGAGATTATTGAGATAGATTTGTACTTCGTGACTGAGCTTTAAGGCTCGTGCCCGTGACAAATCCGCCGAGGTGCTTTTGTAGAGCCGACCAAGTTCCTGGAGCTGCTGACGATCGAGTCCAGCCATTCCCTTCTTATCGGTCAGGTTAAGCAATTCCTCGAGTTTTTCCCAGGAAGTCCGTCGCGTTTTCAGCCAGCGCTCAACATTCATACTATTTCTATACCGTAAGCGCG
>CAZRMH010000184.1:0-15264 GCA_964600935.1 uncultured Candidatus Obscuribacterales bacterium | reverse complement strand
TCAATCATGCCGGTTTATTAGAACATAGCCTTGGTGCCACAGGTGGTGCTTTGGGGGTCTAGTGCCACGGAATCTTTTACTGTCTTGAATTCTTAAAACCACTTCGTAAACATTCAATTCTTTGTGATTTGGTTCAGTTCAAGTATGTATGGCTTGCCGTGCCAAATTGGGCAAACTTACATTTGCATTAGGCTATATGTGTATAACAGCAGAGGAATTACTGCGTCCTCGGTTGAATCATTTTGCTAATGTTTTGTCAGCATTAGTAGTTCATAAACGGGTGATTGTTGAATTGGTCTGCTCGTTGTCATTCTGCAAGGGTATAAAGAGTCAGTAGATGAAGGCCCGCTGAATGGCAGACAAAATTGAATTTAGTCAGTATAAAATCGTAATCGTTGACAGCGATAATTTCTTCTGTCAACAGCTTGAGGCCACCTTCACAGATGCTGGCTTTCAGGTTGAGTATGAGCGCAATGCCCAGGCGGGTCTCAAGCGAATTAAGAGTTGGAAACCACACATAATTGTTTCTGATTATGTTGTCCATGGCATGGATTATTTAGACTTTGCTAGCCAGGTTGAGAAGATGGCTGGCAATGCTTGCATGGTTGTCGTCAGCAGCCATTATTTAGATAGCCAGCTAGTCGTGCAGCTGACAAGTTTGTCTAGAGTATCATTGACGCTGCAAAAGCCGATTAAGCCCGAGGATTTACTCAATCGCCTGAATGGCCTGCTTCCTGAAATCGAAATCCAAGAGGAGCCTCAGCGGCCGCAAGTCAGCGAACCTGATTTTGGGTCTGGCGTAGATGACTACGCTCTACAACGAGAAGTGGCCAGGCTCCATTTTGAGGGAAAGGAGCTGCCCAGATTCGTGAACAGCTTGAAGGCCCTGACGAGAGAGGCGCGCCAACAACCGCACAAAGGTAAATTCCTCTGTGAAGCTCTGGAACAAAGCAAGCGCATATCTGAAGAAGTGAAACGGCAGAATCTCCCCGATTTTGAAGCCGCCTTCGAGAGAATCACAGGCTGGCTGTCCGAGATTATTAAAGAGGGTAGCCTGCCCAGTTTGGAGCTCTGGGATTATGTTCAAGGTGAGCTAGAGTTATTAGCTGAGCCGAGACGGATGATCGGAACTGCGACGTTGCCGGTCGCTGCCACTGTAGCGGAGCCCTTTGATACATTTGAGGCATCCCCCCCAATTCCGTTGCCGCCGCAATTTCCCTCGTTGGCGCCGTTGATTCCAATGCCACCGACGTCTCCGTCTCATAAACCGCCGAGCGCGACGCAGAAGTTCTTGGTTATTGGAGACGATCCAAGTCAGCAGCTTCTCAACTTGGGCAGCCGGTACGGTGTTTCAGTCTCGATGAAGGATAGTCTCGAGTTGGCACACCAAGCGTGTTTGACTGAATTTTTTGACCTTGTTCTGCTATTGATACCACATACAGTATCACCTGAAAGGGCTATAGCGACTATAGTTGATACGCATGAAATGCTGCGTGGAGTTGAAAATTACAAAGAGACTCCTCTGGTTGTACTTTCTGCTATAGAGTCGCTTCACACAAGAATTGTGACGGCGCATCTCTCTAATGCGCACTGGATTTGCTGGTCAGCGACGAAAAGACTAGATTCGGAATTTATAGCTATAAGAGCCCTGGCAGACCAGCCAATCATGCGACCCGAAGTGCTTATAGTTGATTCCGATATCGCAGATTCGGAGGACCTACTGCGAGATTTATCTCGCAGATGCCGAAAAGTCGATACTGTGCGCGATCCCGACGCCGTTATGAAGGTTATCGACGCGAATAAACCCGATATCGTTCTGGTGAGCGAACATACGGGGGAGTTGAGTGGATTCGATCTCTGTCGTGCCATCCGAAGCTGTATCTCATTTAAAAGTATCACTGTAATTCTTGAGGTCGTCACCATAGACGAGCGCTCATTGAAGGGGGCATTCCGAGCCGGTGTCGATGGTGTTATCTGTAAATCAGATGGTATTGAATCAAGGACCGAGAGCATTTTGACCATTCACCAGAGAAATTTGATGTCGAGGATACTCAGCCAGGAGGTCAGTGAAAGGTCTCTTGAAGTTACGGCGGATATAAGAGCAGCTCTTGAAACGAATCTGAAGAAAGCCATTGAAGAACAGTTACCACTAACAATTTGTCTGGTCGATCTATCCGAAGGTTTTTCAACAGATTTTTTTGCCCATTTGTGGGACTCCAAGCAAAAGGAGGCAACTCCTCGGAACGTAAGCACTGTTCACTTCTTATCTTCAAACCAGGTTCTCCTCTCAATCGTGGGTATGCGTAAAACAACCATTGAAAGATCTCTGGATGAAATGAGCAACGTGGTCCGTTTGAAAGAGAACTGTTCTTCTCTATCTTGGCGGTCTCGATGTCGCTGTTATCCTGACGATGCCTTGAGTCTTTCGGACCTACTCAGATTTGTTTAGTAGAGTTTTGTTTGCCTGTCTGCAGGTGGATGTAATGTTTCGATAAACAGATTAGCAATCGTGTGTCTTCGTCGACTGACCAAAGAAGCTATGTCTTGATGTGATGCCACCGGCTGAGTGATGGACTCACTCATTAGGGTAATTGCTAAATCGATCAGCTGGGGGATGTATTCGACGTTCTGATTCGCTAGCTTGGAAGAAGAGGAATTCTGTGAATCGCTGAAAACAGGGGGTGTATATGTCAGAGGCATGTCCCGGAAAAGTCTATGCGACGAGCAGTGTCCACGCGACAAAGCGCAGTTTGTGGAAAAGAGCTGGCAACGACATAAGCAACATGATCTCCGGTGCAACACACCGGAAATCTGCCAAGTCAGATTTCTGCCTAGGTGATCAGGTGGCACATGATCTTGATCTCAGCGACCTTTTGGATCGGCTTGAGGGACTGGCGCGGTCAGAGACGCAGCCAGCTGTGCGATATTTGCGCCAGTTGCTTATGAGTCTTGAAGGATGCCAGACGATTACGTGCACGCTCGACAAGTTGGCGCTGAAGGCCAGTGTGAATTTGCAGGCAGACAAAAAGCACACAGAACAACTCAACTTTAGGGCTAGCAATGCACTCCATCTAAGTGGCTCGGCGTTACAGTTGGGAAAAAATCTTTCGTTCGACGCTACTCTTGTCGATGATGGAGTTCTGCTTACGAATTTGAAAGGGCTATCAGTGAGCGTCACAGTTTTGAAAGGAACATTTAGATGTGATGTTCTTCAAGCGCGAATTCAATCAAAAGACGAACAATGTCGATTGATTCTGAAGACCAGGAATCCGTTAATTGGAAAAACGGCAGATGATTTGTCCCAAGTTGATCTGCAGGCTGAGTTGTACGCTCGGGACTGCGCTGATGAGAGTGAGGAGTCGAAAGCAAATCTGTTGTTAGAACGGCGGCAGAATGCGCGGAAGCTGCGTAATACAGCTACAGGTATGAGAGCGTTTGATCTTCAATCGATCAACCGTACGGCGCAGGCCACGCTCAGATTGAGCAACCGGCGGTATGAATGTCTGAAAATGTTCATCTTCATTTACGCGATTTCACTGATGTTAGTCGCTAGCTATTTTTATTTACTGACCAAGGTTCCTCAGATCGTGCCAATTACAATGATACTGTCCGCGATATCATTCTTTTTACTTGGTTGTGATCGAGAATGGACTTCAAAGTCCAATCTGGCGTTACTCCTAAATGTATTTTCAATGATGGTTGTGACCGTTTGCTTATATCAGATTTTTTAGAATTCACTGCTTTCTCGTCGTTCTCTGTTCGAAAGCTAGCAGGGTTTCGAAATCACATTATGGTCATTTTAATTGATCGTTTCAGGCAATTCATAGCGGTCTTTTGAGCCAAACATGCGGAGAGTGATTATATTTTGAAGACTCGTAACAGGCGTGGAAGCATTTTGGTTGAGTCTGTGGTAGCAGTATCATATATGGTACCGCTTACTGTGATTATTACTCTGGTCGCGTTGGAGGCCAGTCACGCCTTTTTTATAGCTGGAGGTATGACCGAAGCTGCTGTCATTGCAGGCCGAGCACTCTCAAGTGAATACAAAGTTAACAGGGCGATAGTCAATGACACTGCCGCTCAGCAGTCCATCTTCAGCAATATCAGGACAACAAATCTTGTCCACAGTAATTCTCAGTTTGAAGTGATCGCATGGAACCTGGCGCAAGAGCCAAAGACAGTAACAGTGAAGATGACCTATATCTCCGGCGCCGGAAATCCTCCTCTTCCGCCCTTCCCCAGCACTGGCACGCTTAATCTTGGCGACGCTTTCAAGATCTCTCAAGCGATCACATATCGACTTCAAGAATAGAAAAAAACTCAATCGGTTCAGGAGCAATAAAATGATAAGAAGAGGACAACGACGAACGACGCCGGTGCGTTTGAAGCGCTCCATCGGCGTTGCTGCAGTCGAGCTCTCCGCTGCAATTATGGTCCTTTTACCATTGTTGATCATCGTCTGCTATGTCGCCGCTGAAGCGATGCAACTGTGCATGATAAAGAGTGTGTTAAATCGAGGTGCTGCTGTGGCGGCTCGACGCCTTGCAATCGCGTACTGCTCGGATGGTGCATCAGCAATCGCAAATCCTGAATCTTCATTTGCCAACGTGAGAGTCGCAAATGTGATAATCGATGACCGGCAGTTTACAGTCCCGCCCGGGACGTCCGGTTGGAATCTATATAGTAAACCACCCACCGTCTGCGTTGAAGTCACTTTCCGCAGTAATTTGTACGGTCTGCCCCAGTTTCCCAGCCCAGATCCACTCAACCTTGGAGCGAATCTTATTCTGAAATCCAGTGCGAAGGCCAATTTAGAGTAGTGTCAGGAGAAGAAAAATGAACAATTCAGTCAGACGCATACTCAGAGTTAAACGCAAAGGTCGATGTGAAAAGGGAGTAGTTTCAGCTGGAATCTGCTGCTTGATACTGCTAATCACGATAATGCTCGCCTGTCTCGGCGCTGACGTAGCCCATTGCGTGCACGTGCAGGCAAGGCTCCAAGCTGCCACCGATGCTGGTGCGCTCGCTGGTGTCGTAGAGATTGCCAAAAATGCACCGACCGCTTCCGACCAGACAAGAGCATACAATTATGCGTTGGCTGTAACCGGAGCGAACGAGGCGGATAACGTATTCATCAGAAACGACAGCCCTGATACGATAGTATCCGTATACGTCGACACCACCGCTGAGCCGAAAACAGTTACTGTTGTTGCGTCTCGCCGAGTTAACTCTGTGTTTGCCAGTCTTTTAAGTTTTGGAAATGGTGCCGAAACCGTGAGCTTTCGTCCCGATGCATTATTTGTTCAAAGTGCATGGGCTGGCGATGGACAAGGCGCGAATAACTGGTTGAGCACAAGATCTACTGCTGCTCCATTTCTCATTGATAAGGTTTATCCTTTTCAAATTCTAGGAATGATTCCTTCTTTGGACGTCATCCCCAGTGACGGTCCGGCTCAGGGGCAGAAGATTGCCGATGTTCTCAACTCGAATGAATCATTCGAGTTGTGTTGGAATCCACAGAAATCAAAGAATGTTGGCTGGGTTAAGGCTTGGCTAAAGCAAAATGATACGCAGGTGAGAATCGGCGAGAGTTGGAGAATGCAAAATGGAGTTGTCAACAGCGCGCTATCTCAGATCCATGTTGGTGATGTGGTGGGCATTCCCGTAACCCAAGGAGGTGTGCCAATGAACGATGATCGCACCATCCTTGGTGTCATTACGGTTGAGGTGATAGCAATCAGCGGCAACGGTATGACCGTTAAAATGCACGAGCCCATTTTGTTTCACGGTGTAAAAGGTACTGCCAATGTTACAACGTCAAGCGAAAATCAAGCCTTCCTTCAGAAGTGGCAGCCATGGACAGTCCAACTGATCGAGTAATTCATATAGTCTGGATTTGATGAAACTGCTTGCTCGATACCTTGAGCAACGGAAACCATCTTGGTGCCTTTGGGGTGATCGAAATGAAGAGCATTGGCGGATTTAGCATCAGTGACCACATCATGCCAGCGCTCGGTGTAGCACTCGCTTTGTTTATGGTGGCCGAACTCATAATTATTACCTCATTGGGAGTGTCCTTCAAAGGGGTCCGGCAATTCTCCGCGAGCGGTAGTCCAAGTGGACAGTCGTTCAAGGGCGAGCCGACCAGGCGAGTATCATCCCAGAATTCGCAAACACAAATTTCTTCGGCTCCTCGCGCAGAGATGAAGACTTCGATTCAAACATCGAAATTACAGCGGCAACGATTTCCGTTGCTTACCAATCCCACATCCTGGCCGCCGGTTGAGAGTCGACTCTATCCCGATATGGAGCTCTACAACCAGGACGGCGATTTGACAAGACTCTCTGACCTCAGTGGAAACGTGATCGTTGTTCAACCGGTAGCAATGAATTGTCCACTTTCGCAAGCATACTCTGGCGCTAACAACAATGGTAAGGATGCCTACAGGCTATGTTTGCCGAACAATGGTGTCATCGATTTTGCCAAGCGAATGCACGATTGTACCGGCATTAGTACAAAAACTCCTGGTTTTGTTTTTGTTCAGATCCTTTTCTACAACCTGCAAAATGAACCACCATCCTTAGAGGACGGCAGGCTCTGGGCTGAGCATTTCGATCTAAGGACTTCGAACAATCAGTATGTTCTTGTCGCCACTCCAGAAATGGTGACTAGAAAAAGCGCGATGCTGATTCCAGGATTTCAGTTGATAGATAGAACATTCACGCTGCGTTCGGATAGTACCGGCATATTGCCTAAACGGTCTCTCTACAATCACTTCTTTCCAACACTACGGAATCTTTTTCAGTTGCCCCAAGTTTCTGAGAATCAAGATGGCGCTTCGCAAGTCTCTCAGCTTTAAATGTATTGGTTTTGACCGTTCTGAATTATGCGTTTTTGACTGGCAAAACGTGAATCGCTTTGATGATCAAATGCACTTCATCGCCGAGCTTGAGATGCATGTCTTCGACGGATTCTGTCGTGAGTACGGAACTCATTTCGCCGGAAGCAGTTTCGAATTTCACTTGCGACATAATTGAGTCGCTCTTGATATCGGTAACTTTAGCTTTGATTTTGTTTCTTGCGCCATATGTTGCTGTCGTCATGATTAATCCTCTTGTGAGTAGCGCGAAGGCGCCACAGCCTTTCGGAGTTACCGGTCGCTGCACTGCGCGACGAAGCTATTGAATACCATATTGATTACTGGTTGGCCTACGTTTGGACCTACTTAATCCTCCGGAATCGCGCTAACCTATCGGACAATGGCTCAGAGTTGAAGGACAACGAAGTGGCGCTAAAACTTTATTTTCTCCGCCATGGGGAAACATCATTCAGCAAGACTGGTGATTTTTGCGGTTGGGTTGATGAGCCGTTGACTGCCGAAGGTAAGCTTATGGCTGAAGATTTTGCCACTGCTTATGGTGCAACTAAATTCAGTGCAATTTATTGCAGTCCAATGAAACGCACCGTCGAAACGGCAGAACCAATTGCAAGGAAACTGGGTATTGAACTGCAGTTGCGCGATGGTTTGAAGGAAATCAATTACGGACAATGGGAATTGAAAACGCACGATGAGATAAAGCGCGAATTCAAACTCGATTACGACAAATGGGTTAGCGAACCGGGATGGAATTCTCCAACCGGTGGTGAGACAGCGTTTCAGATTGCTGAGAGATCTTGCGCCGTCATTCAGGAAGCGCTTGCGAAACATGCTGAAGGCGACGTGCTTTTCGTTTCACACAAGGCGACTATTAGAATCATGCTTTGTTCTTTACTGGGAATTGAACTTGGTCGATATCGCGATCGTGTCAATGCTTTGACTGCTTCCGTATCGGTCGTTAACTTCGATCAGCACGGTCCTCGGCTCGACATTCTTGGTGATCGAAATCATCTTCGTTTGGAGCTGCGAAATCGCGAAGGGACTTAAGGGGTGCATTGCATGCGAGCAGTTGCTACCACATTCGGTTACAGTTACCAATTGGAGATATTCACCGAGTACCTGGTAGCGCGACACCGAGTTTTTCAGCAGTAGAAATTGAACGCGCTATCGTCGCATTGATGTGACTGCGTTTCATTGTTGTTCCTTCAATGAGTTCAATTCAGGGAATTGGTTCTGGTGCTTGGTTTTGTTGTGTTGCTGGTGATCTCGGGTTTGCGGCTGAGAGCGGCTTTGAATGCTTCTGCGGCTTCGATGGCGCTCTCGGGCGTTTTCCCGTGGGTGACGAAGTGGGCCATTTTTCGTTTTCGGCGAGGTTCGCGCTTGCCGTAGATGACGACGTCGACGACCTGAGGATGTTGGCTGAGGCAGGACACGTCGAGGTCTGCGTCGAAGCCGGAATTGCCCTGGTCGATCCAAACGTCGCCAAGGAGATTCATCATGACGTAAGTGCCTTCGGCGGTAGGCTGCGGTTCTTGCAGCGGGATACCGAGGAGGATTCTTGCCAGAGCATCGAACTGGCTCATCGTGCAGGCGCTTCTAGTGACGTGCCCAGAGTTGTGTGGACGCGGTGCGAATTCGTTGATGTAAATGTACCAGCCATCGCATTCGATACCAGATGCCGATTTGCTTTGAGATTTCGAAAGGAAAAATTCAGTGGTCAGAAGTCCTACGACATCGAGTTTAACTGCGGCTTCGATGGCGATAGATTTGATTTTTTGTTGAACCGATTGGGGAATTCTGGCAGGTAAAATAGTGACGTCGAGGATGTGATCCTTATGAATGTTTTCGAAAATCGGAAACGCGATTGGCATCCCGCTGAGTGGACGAGCGACAATGCAACTTACTTCTGCGGCGAGATCCACGAATTCTTCGACGACAACTGAAACCGTGTCAAACGACTTGTTGCTTGGATCTTCGAGGATTTTTAAAAAATCTTCGCGGTTTTTTGCGAGCCACTGACCTTTGCCATCGTAGCCACCACGGGCGGTCTTTATCACGCACGGGAAATTGAGATTGTTGGAATGCTTGCGAAGTTCGCGCACCGAATCTGCCACCAGGAAAAACGCGTGCGGCAAGTTTGCCGAGTAGAGAAACTGTTTCTCTGCGACTCTGTCTTGGCAGGTTCTGAGCACGTTTATGCTTGGATAGACTGGCTTCTCTTTTTCCAAAGTAACTAGTGCTGCGCTCTCGACGTTTTCGAATTCGTAAGTGACAACATCACTCATTTTGAAGAAATCGGAGAGCGCATCGAAATCTAACCAGTTGTAGTTGACTACATTTTTTGTGTGCTGGCAGGCTGGTGCTTCTGGATCCGGATCATAAACATTTACTCTGCCACCAAGAGCGAAGATGCTCTCCGCGAGTAGCATGCCGAGCTGTCCGCCACCTAGAATACCTACGCGTTTCATCGCTTAATTGTCTCCCGATTTGACGCGAGTTTGGACAATCGCGTTTCCTTCGAGGGCTTGTTTTGCTTTCTTCTGAATGAATTGGTCGAGTTTTGTGGCGAGCTCTTTATCATTGAGTGCCAGCATTCTAACTGCGAACAATGCCGCATTAGTCGCGCCACTCTCACCCACGGCGAAGGTCGCGGTCGGCACGCCTGCAGGCATCTGGACGATTGAAAGGAGACTATCTAGTCCGTTTAATGCGCGGGATTTTACTGGAACACCTAGCACTGGCAGTGGTGTCATTGCGGAAATCATGCCTGGTAAATGTGCTGCACCACCGGCACCTGCGATGATCGCTTTCAGTCCTCTTGATGCGGCTTTCTCCGCATACTCGTACATAAGTTGTGGAGTTCGATGAGCGCTGACAACTTGGATTTCATAAGGAACGCCAAACTCGATGAGAACGTCTTCTGCGTTCTTCATCGTTTCGTAGTCGGATGAGCTGCCCATCACGATCCCGACGTGTATGTTTTTATCGTTTTTGTCAGTCACTTCAGCCTCGGCAGAATTCGTAGTGGTTTAGAACGGTATGACTTTTCCGTTTATAAAGGACGCTTGTTGTGGTTATGTGTTGAGTAAATAGCTTGATCTGAAACGATGCGTTTTGGAAATGAACGCCTTGTCTGGGACTAATGCGTGGCCCGCGATTTCTAACGCGGACCACGCAGTCAGTTTTTCGATTAGTGCTTGAAGCAACGCTGCCCGGTGAAGAGCATCGTGATTCCTTTTTCCTTGCAAGCTGCGATGACATCAGGGTCTTTGATGCTGCCGCCTGGTTGAACGATCACTTTGATACCAGCACGAGCTGCTTCGTCTATGTTGTCCGTCGCTGGGAAGAACGCGTCGCTCGCCATTACGGCGCCTTTTGCGGCTTCGCCGGCTTGACCTAGAGCAATCTTGACACTGGCGATGCGGCTGGTTTGTCCGATACCGAAGCCGAGTGAGCAACCGTCTTTAGCGATGAAGATCGCGTTGGATGTGAGGTGTTTCACAACGCCCCATGCGAATTTGATGTCTGCGGTGAGTTCTTTTGGAAATTCTCCGGCGACGCAATCGAACGTGTCAACTTCCGGTGGTGGCTCATCCGCGCGTTCGATAATCCATCCGAAATCTTGCAAATCGCGTGCATGCCATTTGTCAGACTCTTGAGTTTGAAGAACGCCTGGTTTCATTTTCAAAACGCGAACGTTTTTCTTCTTCGTGAAGACGTCCATTGCGCCAGCGCTGTACGAAGGAGCCGCGACAATTTCGATGAAGTCTTTGGTGATTTCTTTAGCGAGATTTTCGTCGACTTCTCCGGTGAATCCGAAGATGCCGCCGAACACTGCTAATGGATCGGTGTCGTGCGCTTTCTTTAGAGCTTCGGCAAGAGTCTTGCCAGTAGCCACTCCGCATGGGTTATTGTGTTTGATAATACAAACGGCGGGGTCGTCGAGTTCGCGGAGGAATTTGACGAGTGCGTATGTGTCGACGATATTGTTGGAGGACATGTCCTTGCCTTGGAGTTGTTCGAAAGGCGGGAACGAAATCTCTTCCGTCGTTGAAGTATGGCGGTGAGGTGCGTACCAAACAGCCGATTGATGCGGGTTTTCGCCATAGCGCAAGACCTGGTGTTGAGCCAGGCTAACTCTAACATTTTCAGGCATGGCTTTCGAATCACCGTTCGCTTCACCGGTGGCAGCGTGTACGCGCTCGGTCATGTAGCCGGAGATCGCAGTGTCATAACGCATCGTCCGGTTGAACGCTTGGGAAGCCAGTTCTCGACGGAAGTCTTTTGAGAGTTTGCCACCGTTTTGTTTCAGCGATTCGATGATGCTTTTATACTGATCGGGGTCACATGCGATTGCTACGCGGTCGAAATTCTTTGCAGCGGCTCTAATCATCGAAGGACCGCCGACATCGATTTGCTCGATCATCTTGTCTTCAGGCAGGCCCTCTTTCAGTTTTTTCTCAAACGGATAGAGGTTGACGATTACCATGTCGATTTCGTCGAGTCCGATTTCCTTTAGTGTGGCTCGGTCTTCGTCAGTGGCGCGGGCGAGAATGCCGGCAAAGACGTTCGGGTGTAGTGTTTTCACACGACCGCCGAGAATCTCTGGAAACTTTGTGATGCTCTCGACAGTAACGCAATCGATTTTGTTTTCTTTCAAATGGGTGGCGGTGCTGGTCGTGGCTACAAATTTGTAGTCCTTGTCCAGTTTGCGTAGCTCCGTCAAGAACTCGATGAGTCCTGTTTTGTCGGAGACGCTAACTAAAGCGGTCGGCATTTATCTTTCTCCTTGTGGGCACTAAATAAGGTACTGTTAATAGAAACTTCACTGATGAGAATTTTTTGGAACTGGAATGTAAGCCTAATTAACTCATTTACTCGAACTGTGGTAACTAATCTCCTTGCTGTCTGGCAAACCTTTGATAGTGATGGAGCCTTTCTTGCCAGCGATCTCGCCGACCACTATTGCCTCGAACTGAGATGCTTTAAATGCTTGAATGGTATGGTCGACATTGGCATCGTCGGTCATGATGCACATGCCCATTCCCATGTTGAATGTTTTGTACATTTCTTCCGGAGCAATTTTCTCGCTCATATATCTCATCAGATCTGGCACAGGAAGGTGCTGTTCGATTACATAGCTCAAGCTTTTATTCGGTCTGGTCACGTTTGTCCAGCCACCGCCCGTGATGTGCGCCGCACCTTTGATAGCGCCAGGATACTCATTAAGAAGTCTGACGATTGGGGCTGCGTAAATTGCCGTCGGCGTGAGAAGAGCCTTGCGCAGTGGTGAGTCCAGTGGAACGAGCTTGCGTGCCAGCGAGAACCCGTTTGAGTGAATACCGCTTGAGGAAACGCCTATAAGCTTGTCGCCGGGTTTGAGATGTTCGCCAGTAATCAACGACTCTCTCGACACGATGCCCATTGCGAAACCAGCCAAATCGAAGTGTCCATGCTGATACAGATCAGGCAACTCGGCCGTCTCTCCACCGACAAGTAGCATACTGGCGCGGTCGCATCCTTCGATGATTCCCTTCATTAGATCGTCTGACAAACGTTCATCGAGTTTGCCAGTGGCGTAGTAATCGAGAAAAGTTGAAGGTGTCGCACCGACGCAAAGCAAGTCGTTGACGCACATCGCGACCAGATCGATTCCGATTGTATCGAGTTGGTTTTGCTCCAATCCGACCAGCAATTTGGTTCCGACACCATCTGTGGTGAGTGCCACGCCCATGTTTCCATGGACTGGATAAACTGAAGCGTATCCACCAGCCGCTGGCCAGAGCCGTTTGTGACCGTCTCGGCGGGCTGAGTGTTTTAATCTGGATACAAATGCGTCGGCTTTGTGGATGTCCACTCCGGCTTCGGCGTATGTTTTCGGGTCCATCTCAGCTCTCCTGTTTAAAGACTACTAGCCATGCTAAAGGCATTTTTTAGAATCACTAATCCGTCGGGGGCGCGTCCTTCAAAGAATTCGTCATTGGCTTCGACTTGCGAGCGGTGAATTCGGTCGGTCCAGCCAGGATGTTGCGAGAAACGAACGAACGCTTCTGGGTGTGGCATCAATCCCAGAACGTTACCTTTTTCGTTGGTAAGCGCAGCGATTTTTTTGAAGCTGCCATTAACATCGTCGACATAATGCAGTGCGCCGTGTTTCTCGACAGTGGCTTCATGACCTGCGCGTGGTCGGATTCTTCCTTCGCCATGACGGATCGGTAGTTCGATTTTTTCGAGTGATGCGAAGTATCCTTTTTGTCCGGATAGAGGAACTGTCATTGGAACCCATTTGTTGATAAATCGACCGCCTTCATTGTGCAAAAGGCTGACAATTTTTTCGCCTGGTTTATTCAACTCGGGCAGTAAATTCATTTGCACGAGCATTTGGAAGCCGTTGCAGATGCCCATAACTAGGCGACCTTGTTCAACGAACTTGGCCGTGATGTCGTTTAGCCTTTCCATCCATTTTATGGATATGACTTTGCCGCTCGCGATTTCATCTCCAAAGGAAAAACCTCCTGGCAAAACCAATAACGAGAAGTTATCCAGCATATTGGGATTCGCGAGAAGCGCTGCGATGTGGCACTCTTGCGATTGGAAGCCGGCGAGGTCGAGACCAAATCTTGTCTCATTCTCGCAGTTAATTCCGTCGCCTGATATGACTATCGCTTTGGGTTGTTTCATTGAGTGCTCCGATTTTCTCCTGGTTCCGGTTCGTTCTGTTATCGGGTCGGTCTAGTTCAACTGTCTGATTCCTCAGGTTCTTGACCAAGTTTTTTTATTCAAACGGCAAAGGCGCCAACCAGGCTGATTTTAGCTGGTCGATTGCCATTTCGATTGTTGCCGTTTCACCGGCGTCGCTGCTGACTAACAATCTGCTGTCACCACTCACGGTGCCAATGTGATAATTGGTCACCTCTTTCAGTGGTGCCCAGAGTGCTTGCCATGCTGGAATATTTCGCGGTGAAACGCTGACAAGAATTGTTCCTGGACCTTCGCCAAATAGGCTGCTGACCACATCTCCGTTGTTTTCCTGATCCACCAAATCTTCCAGTGAAACGTGTGCGCCGAGGTTACTCCCAATGCAACATTCTGCGAGTGAAACGGCAAGACCACCTTCAGAAAGGTCGTGGGCGGAGTTGACTAGACCATGTTGTATTGCCTCGAATAACTTGCGATACATCTCGGCTGCCGCTTTTAGATTCAATGTCGGTAGCTGTGGCTCGGCGGCTGCGGACGGTTTCGTCGATCCTGCAGCCGAAGCTTTCGAAGTTGTTGAATCCGGTAAATCAAACAGTGCGGCGAAGTGACTGCCAAGTATCGATGTGGTTCCGGCGCTCAGCACATAGAGAACATCCCCGGCGTGTTTAAATTGCATGGTCACGCTTTTCAAACTGTCGGGTAATTTCCCAATGGCGGAAACCAGCAACGTCGGCGGGATCGAGAGCCTGATCACGCCATCATCAAAGTCATTCTTCATGCTGTCTTTGCCGGAAATTAACGGTGCACCATATGCGATGCAGATATCGTAAAGACCCTGGCAAGTTCTGACCAACTGTCCGAGCTTGAAGGAGCCTTCTGGATTGCGGTCTGAATTAACCGGATCCGGCCAGCAGAAGTTGTCCAGCAGGCAGATTGTCGCTGGGTCGACGCCGACTGAGACAGCGTTTCGGACGGCTTCGTCGACGGCGCTTACTGCCATCAAATAGGGATCGTGTTCGCTGTATTGCGGGCACATTCCGTTTGAAACGACCAATCCTTCTGGTTGTCCGTAGACCGGTTTAATTACCGCTGCGTCACATGGCGCCGTTTGCTCTAATCCCATTAACGGCTTGATTACGCTGCCACCCTGGACTTCGTGGTCATACTGACGAATAAGAAATTCTTTGCTCGCGATGTTGGGATGTGATAGCAACGTTGCTAGATGACTGTTGAATGAACTACTTTCTTTGGCTTTAGCCGCTTGGGCAAGCAGCGTTTTTGTAGTTAGCCCGGAACCCGCTTGGTTCGAGGTTTTTGATGGCGCGACTTTCTTAACGCTGGAAGTGTTTGGATACCACTCCGCAGGCAGATCGAGTTTTGGAACGCCGTCGTGCAGAAATTCCAATGAAATCAGTGCAACCGTTTTGTCATCACGGAGAATTTCGAAATAACCTTTGTCGTGAAACTCGCCGATGTCGCTGACTTCGACGTTGTAAGCTTCTGCGAGTTCTTTTAATTCAGCAACTTGCGATGTGGAAAGGGTCATTCGTTCTTGCGATTCAGAAACGATAATCTGCCAATCTTCCAATCCTGGATATTTTAGTGGCACCTTCGCAAGGTCGACTGAGGCACCACCTGTGATGGTCGCCATTTCTCCAACCGACGATGATAAACCACCAGCGCCATT
>CAZRMH010000183.1:0-15370 GCA_964600935.1 uncultured Candidatus Obscuribacterales bacterium | reverse complement strand
CTGTAGATCAGAGAAAAGATTGGATTAAGAGTCGCCGCAATAAGCGTAAAACCGCTCGTGGCGCCAGACTTCGTCGTCAAGTTTTCCGTGGTTTTCTTCTACTTTCGATTCTGACGCTAGGCGTTTTTGGTTTTACATATCTACCATGGTCACTAAGCAATAGCGAAAGCGAAATTGTCGTCAAAGGAAATCACTTCACTTCGACCGAGCAGATTCGCAAGGTCGTTGCTGATGCGCTTTACACGCCCGTATATAAAATGAATCCGAAAGAATTGGAAACCAAGGTCGAGACGCTCGCCACCATCAATAATGCTTTCGTCCGTCGCTATGCCTTTCCGCGTCCTCATGTTGTCGTCGAAGTTTTAGAAGAGCAACCGTGGGCGTCGCTTGGTTCAAATCCCGAGCTGCCGACCGATGCCGTAATTGCCGAGACCGGAAGAATTATTCCGCTGAAACAATTTCCGCATGTCATGTCACCCGCGCTAAAAATCTATGCGGCTCCCGGACTGAAAATGAAACCAGTCGATGTGAAACAGTGGGCAACCTGGGTGACGTTCATCGAAGCGCAGACGAAGCAACCGGTTCAATACGTCGATATGCGAAAACCATTCGATGTGTTTGTCAGAACTGAACAACTGGCATTAAAGATTGGCATTCCAGATGCGGCTCTGACTCAGCGTTTATCCAGGCTGACTTCGATCATGCCGACGCTTGCTCAATATAATGACGCGCTTGAGTATGTTGATCTCGCGCTCGATAACAACATTCCTTTGAAGATCATCAAGGACAAAGCCGTTCTCGAAGCCCGTGCCAAACAGAAAGCAGCGGCGAAAGAAGCCGCCGAATTAGCAGCTGCAGAAGCGGCTGAAGCGGCCGCGAATCAAGCGCACCTTGTGGATGCGGCGAAATCTGCTAATCTCGCTAATCAACCCATCTCAGCCAACCTGGCAAATTCTGCCAGACCGGCAGATGCCGCTAATCCAGCACCTGCTGCCACTCGAACCAATGATTCGGTGCGAACAGCTGTCGTGCAACGGCAGACGACTGCTGCAAATCGGACATCTGTCGCGAACCGAACCACAGCTGCGAATCGCACGCATGTCGCGACTCGGGCGGATGCAGAGAACCGGACACATGTCGTGAACCGAGAGAATGCTGAGAACCGGACGACTGCAAAGAATCGATCTCATGCCTCGAATCAGGCGAACGCTGATCACCGGACAAATGATGAGAACCGGACGACTGCGGCGAATCGTGCCGCGAAACGAACGAAAGTAGCGAACCGCGCGAATGTCGCCAATCGAACCAACGCCCCGGCAGCAGCTGACTCAGCGAATACACCGGAAGCCGAGCACAATCCGAACTCCGCGAACCCGCCGGCTCCGAGTAACCCTGAGGTCTTCACGGCATCGCCACTGTACTAGGTTTGTTGATTCCTGCATTCGGTTGGTATGTTGCGTTTCCGAATGCTTATGTCCGTTCTCCGAATCAGATAACGCGTCTTGATCTAGTTGCCGAAGGTTTTCGCCTCTTCGACGGGATATTTGCGTTTGTTCTTTTCTACTTTATCCAGTGTGATTTTGGAGACGTCCATGTCCAGAGCATTTGCCAGTGATAGCAGATATAGTAAAACGTCAGCCATCTCTTCGCCGATTCGTTCTCGAAAAGCATTGTCAGATTTTGCTTTTTCAGTAGCTTCTTCTGTTGTCAGCCATTGAAACAGTTCCAGTAATTCTGCCGATTCTATCGCCACACTTCCAGCAAGATTCTTCGGGGTATGAAACCGCGACCACTCTCGATCTTCAACGAAATTTTGCATGACCCGACGGAGTCCGTCGACCGTCATTGTCCGATCGTTTATATCGTTTTGATTTTCTTGATCACCGCGGGTGGTATCGCTTTTCTCGTTCAATTTTATACTCTCCGAGCTTGAGTTCGACTGCCTGTTCGAGCGATGTAAGTTTTCCCGGTCACGTCAGAAATTTTTTTAGCACTTACTTAAGGACTATTTGTGAAAGGCTTCGCCCTCTTAGAATTGTCTTAAGCCTTTTGAGCGGAAACAGCTGCCTTAGCCTTTACCCACAGTTCTTCAAGTTGATCTTTTGATAAATCCTTAAGTGGTTCGGTGCTGATTTTTTCCATTACTCTATATCTGCTTTTGAATTTCTCGATCGACAAAAGCAAGGCACCTTCTGGATCCACACCGTGCCATCTGGCTACGTTGACCATGCAAAACAGAACGTCACCGAATTCCAATTCAACTTCGCGTTTCGACTGGCTATGTTTGCTAGGGTTCGTCATATCGGGATTCGAGATGGCTTCCTTCAGTTCCAGGATTTCGCTTTCGAGTTGGCTCCAAACGCCGCCCTCGGTTTCCCAATCGAAGCCTTGACTGACAGCCTTTTCGGAAACTTTGAGCGCTTGCATCAGTGCCGGCAGCGCTTTTGTAATACCATCCATTGCGGACTGATCTTGATCCGGATTTTTATTTTTGCGTTCGGCGTCTTTGATTTCTTCCCACTGGGCCTTTACTTCACCCGAGGATTCTAGTTTTGCGTCGGTGAAAACGTGCGGGTGTCGGGCGATCATTTTTTCATTGATACTGCGGGCCACATCTTCGATATCAAATGTGCCTTCATCCTTGGCAACTTGGGCGTTTAATACAATTTGTAGAAGCAGGTCGCCAAGCTCCTCGCAGAGCTTTTTCCGATCCTCGCCATGAATGGCTTCCAGAACCTCATAGGACTCCTCGATTAAGTATCGAGCCAGTGAACTGTGTGTCTGTTCTCTGTCCCAGGGACAGCCGTCCGGTGCCCGAAGACGAGCGATTGTTTCGACAAAATTCAGCAGTTGAGATTCCATTCTAATCCAGACCTTCAGTGCAATTCCCAGGGCAATCGCCAAGATGTGCTGTTCGCTTTTCAGTTTAAATGCGGGCTCAGACGTTCTGTTCAGATCCGTTTGTGCCGTTTGGGCGTTGACCTTCTGTTCAGAATTAACGGTCCCGAGGCGCTTGGTCCTTTACTGCGGACGAGGCTAACATACGCGGTTTGTCAAAACATTAGTGATGTTTTCCCGTTTCTAAAGCTTTCCTGTCAAGATTACTTCATGACTTCTTTTAGAGGCTAACATGTTGTCTGTTTCCATACATTGAGACAGGCTTGTCCTTAGATTTGAGCAAGACCCTGATGGTCTGCTATTCTCGAAATGAAAAGCCGCACATCCGGGGAATCGACGCGTGGATATTTGTGTTGTTGGAGCAGGTTACGTAGGTTTGGTCACTAGCGCTTGTCTTGCTTACTTCGGTAATCAAGTAACGGCGGTTGAAGCAAACCCTGACAAACTCGAGGCATTGAAAACGGGCGATGTCCCATTCTTCGAGCCCGGACTGACGGAATTCGTCAAGAGCTGCCTGGAATCGGGCTCTCTCAAATTCACTGGTGACCTCGATGCCGGTGTCAAAAAATCGGATGTCATATTTATCTGTGTCGGCACCCCGCCTCTAGCCAATGGTGAGTCTGATCTTTCTCAGGTCATGACTGTAGCTCGAGGCATAGGCGGCGCCCTCGACAACAATCGACGTCGTGTGATTGTCAATAAATCTACTGTTCCAGTGGGCTCCGGCAACTGGGTCGAGATGCTCGTTAATCAAGGTGTTCAGGCTGTGCAGCCTGTACCTGCTCGAAGCTCGCGTTCGGAAGCGCCGTCGTTTTCAGTGGTCAGCAATCCCGAGTTTCTTCGCGAGGGAAGCGCAATTGCAGACTCGTTCTATCCCGATCGCATTGTCGTCGGTTCAACCGATGAATCATCGATCGATCTAATGCGCAAACTCTATAACTCGATCTTGACTCAAGATTTCGATCCGCCGGAATGTGCACCACGTCCGAAGGGTTTGGAGCATGTGCCATTCGTCTTGACTGACCTGGCATCCGCCGAGCTGATCAAGTATTCGGCCAACGCATTTCTTGCGATGAAAATCAGTTTTGCAAACGAAGTCGCGGGTCTTTGCGAAAAGGTTGGCGCCGATATCAAACAAGTAACTCGTGGAATCGGTCTCGATTTACGCATCGGCTCACCGTTTCTCAATGCTGGCGTGGGCTGGGGCGGAAGCTGTTTCGGTAAAGACATTCAGGCACTCATGCAGGTTGCTCGCGAATATCACTACCCGACTCACTTGCTCGAAGCCACAATCAAGGTCAACGATCATCAGCGTCTTGTAGTGATTCAAAAGCTTCAAGACGAATTGAAGATCATCAAGGGACGCACTGTCGGTTTGATGGGTCTATCATTCAAACCGAATACTGATGATTTGCGCGACGCACCAAGTCTTGGTATCGCTCGTCAATTGTTGAAAATGGGCGTGCTTGTCAAAGCTTATGACCCAGTATCCATGGATGTCTGCAAGAAGCTCCATCCCGATCTCGATATTCAGTATGCCTCCGACCTGGTTGATCTTGCCACCGACTGTGATGCCCTGGTCGTGGTCACCGAATGGGATGAATTCAAACGTGCTAATTGGCGTGAAGTCTCGCGTGTTATGCGCTGGCCGCTAGTCGTAGACGGTCGAAACGTGCTGTCTGAAGAGGACATCACCTCGCACGGCATGACCTACAGAGGTATTGGACGATGAGAATTCTAGTAACAGGCGGCGCTGGCTTCATTGGTTCGCACCTGGTCGATCGACTAATGGCTGATGGACACTACGTCATCGCTATGGACAATTTGATAACCGGTAAGTTCGAGAACATTCAAGCTCATACTTCGAGCACACGATTCGAATTCATTCATCATAATGTCTCCAATTTTATCCACGTCGCCGGCGATATCGATTTCGTAGTTCATCTCGCTTCACCGGCTTCGCCTGTGGATTACCTGGAGTTGCCTATTCAAACTTTGAAAGTCAATTCGCTGGGAACGCATAACACTCTCGGGTTGGCGACTGTGAAAAATGCGAAGTATTTGCTCGCCAGTACTTCTGAAGTTTACGGTGACCCCGAGGTACATCCGCAGCCCGAGACCTATTGGGGCAACGTAAATCCAATCGGACCACGCGGCGTCTATGATGAATCAAAAAGATTCGCGGAAGCATTGACCATGGCGTACCACAAAATGCACAATCTCGATACGCGCATTATTCGTATCTTCAATTGTTACGGACCACGTCTCCGTCTCGATGATGGCCGCGTTATCTCCAACTTCATTCGTCAGTCATTGGAAGGTGAACCGCTCACCGTATATGGTGAAGGTAATCAAACTCGAAGCTTTCAATACGTTTCAGATCTAGTAGATGGTATTGTGCGAACGATGAATTCGGATCATCATTTGCCAATCAACCTCGGCAATCCGCAAGAAAAAACTGTTGAAGAGATTGCACGATTAATCAAAGAATTGACTGGAACACGCAGCGAAATTGTTTTCAAAGAATTACCAGTCGATGATCCACGAAGAAGACTTCCTGATATAACGAAAGCTAAGGAATTGCTTGGTTGGACACCGAAGACTGAACTATTGGATGGTTTGAAACAAACAATTGCCTGGTTTGAAACTCAAATTCCAAAAGTAAGCGTCAAGTAAGCGTTCGACAATCGAGCTGGTACCGGCGGATGTCTCGGCAAGCAAATTTTTCTGCGTGAATAGATATCAGAGTGCGGTATGAAAGACGACGACCAATCAGAACATTCCGATACTGGTGCTAAAGGCATTGGTGACGTTGGTTTCGTTATCGATGGAATTGATCTGCGCTCAGCTGATTCGGAAGAACTCAGGTCTTTGCTGGTGAATGCCGAAGATCTCGAATCTTTGTTCGACCCTGCTAATGACATTTATCCACCTGAACAAGATGCGCATAGATTGCTAACTGACGGTGGGAAAGAGAACGGCCGATTGCCACCACTCTGGCCGGAGGATTTGATACCACCGGAGAGGCTTCCTCGAGAGCAGAGTGGGACTTCGAGTAAATCTAAGCGCAGAGGTTCTACATATCAGCACGATTTGATTAAAGAATATAAGGCGAGAGCGAACAGCAGCCGGATTCGTATTAACTCTAATCGGTCGATGGCGTTCCCCCAGTTGAAATTTGCTGGTGTCAGATATGGTGGCGCCGTTACGTTCAGTCAGATTGCCATGATTGTAATGCTGTCGGCGAGGAACGAGGCCTTGCGTGTACGTTCAAAAGAGATCGGTTGTGAACATCTCTTGCTTGGACTGATCGAAAATCACGGTTTCGCGGCCGGACAGTTATTGCTGTCTCTCCATCTAAATGGCATCGGCAGACCGTGGGCACTGGGGAACTTTCTTGAAAGAGCGAAAATGGCACTGAAAAAATACTCTGCCACGAGTGGTGATCCCGATACGCCCGACTTCTCACAGCGAGAACGAATGTTAAACATGAGCGGTTCAGCACCGGATATGGTGTTTACTGCCGAAGCCGAAAACGCTCTTATCGAAGCTATGCATATAGCCGCTCAAGCCGGTTATCCGGAGGTTTCGACAAAACACCTGCTCACCGCGCTGATTGGTGCCGATAGCGAATGCGTCGAGGATATGCTGCGAGAGCTTTCAATTACTGAAAGTGAAATTCGCGGCGCCCTGGAAATCTGCCCTGAAATCGATGACTCGCGCGAGTTTGTTTCTTACTTTCTCTGCTCTATCGTGCACAGTGTGATTCGATTCCGTTTGTTTCAAGGACCGATTCGAAAATATAAACCATATGCGGTAAGGAAAACCAAAACCGCTAAAAGGAAAAAGTCCTGAATGGAGATGCGCTCAGGCGATCTTCAAACTATCTCGGACAAGTTCCTGATCGTTGAAGGTCGAGAACGAGTTTATACGCTTCTGATTGAGATTGCTCAGGCGAGTGGAATCATTGATGCCCTGACTGGACGCGAACGTTTGCGTTGACTCACCACTCAATGCTTGTTGCTTTGCCATTTGAGCTATACCAATCGCAATAGAAATTGGAACTTGGGCATGCAAATCATTGCCGGCGGCCATCATCGCGGCGCTTGCGATGCCGAATGATTCCATGGCGTAAACTTTTGCTGCCGCCATTACCGATGGGTTACCGGTCACGCTTAAACCGAGTGACTTGTGTCCCAGATTAATACTTGCTTTTGCTGCTATTTTTGCTTCTGCTTCAGCCTCTTGCTCTTTGGCTAGTTCTGCACTTCTTTTCAGTGATATGTCCTTGAATCCTTCGCCGAATGAAGAGCCATCACCGGTCCAGGCGTTACCTGCGGCATCAAGCCGGGCTCCGGTTTGGTGGTCTGTCAGTCCATTCCGGTCAACGGTCATGTCCGAGGTTCTAACACCGGTTGTTTGATCGAAGTTAAAAATCTGCTGGCCATCGAGTGTTCTCATGTCGACGTTATCGCCCTTGATCAGGGTTTTTTCGCCGTTGGAATTGATCACTGAAATCGGGGTGTTTTTGTCTGCTGGCAATTCCGTGGTGGTTAGCGTTTTACCGGAATCATCGACACGAGTAACTTTGACTGAGCCATCTGGTCCGGTTTCAATACTGACACCGCCGATCGCTTCTTTGCTTTCTCCGCTTGCTCTCTTACCGACTTTTTTAGCTAGTTCTTCAATCCGTTTATGTTCTTCGGCCGCCTTTGGATCTTCGGTTGCATCAGGCGCAGTCCACTTACCATCGCTATCGGCCAGACCGAGTTGGTCCTTTTCATTTAGCAAATACTCTTTGTCTTTGTGAAAAATCTGAGCGCGTTTTCCGTCGATATCCGTCAAGGAATTTGTATCCTTGTCGTGAACTTGCAGCAATAGGCGCTTGGTCTCTTGGTCTTTGTCTGTTACTCGTAGGGCTGCAGCTCCGCTGTCTCCCAACTCTTTCTTGATCGCGGCCAGTTTCTCTGGAGAGAGTGGACCTTTTAGATCGCCTGCCGCATCAACGCTAGCTTTGTTTCCTTGCGCATCATAGTTGTAATTGTAAAACACGCCATCAGCGATTTTTTGTTGGAGCTTTCCGTCCTTTGTTCTTTCGAGATTGTCGAGTTTGTAGGTTCCGTCTTTACCTTCGGTCATCTTGAAGTCGAGTTTAGAGCCGTCTTTCAACGCCAGTTCGTAACCGCCATCTTTCTTCTGATGACCAATTACCGTGTCACCACGCTTAAGGTAGGTGTCACCTTCCGGTGTGCGCAGAACTGAAACTTTCTGTCCACCGATCTCTACGGTGCCGCTTTCCACAGCGTTCTCCGGAAGTCTAAGTCCTTCACCGTTCTCGTCTTTAGCAGTATCGAGATCGAAATTGAAGTTTCTCATTGCATCATATTGTTGGCTGTTAAACTCGCGCTGGCTGACGTCATTGAGCCCTGCCAGTGCTTCTGGCGCCGCTCCGTAAACATCGCTACCGTTAAACATCCATTGCGAGGCATCGTCGAATGCCTCGGTGATATCGCTAATTGCTTCTGTTACTGGTTGGACAACGTACTTATTAATGCCATCAGCCACCCAACTTGTGAAATCGCTAATTGCACTTCCGACATCAGATTCTTCTGAATTATCTGGTTTTTCAGTCTTTTCGTCAGTCTCTTCAGCGGTTTCGTCAGCTTCCAAACCTTTGGCTTGTTGAACTGTTTCTTGAACTTTCGCTGCCGTGGTGCTGGCGTCGGAGCTGTCGGCATCGTCATTCGAATCGAACAAATGCATATCGGGAAGTCCGAGCAATCCGGCTGCGGCTTCGGCCGCTCGTCCCATCGACTTGAGGGTCGACTTCATCTTTTCAGTAGCTGCTTCTGTAGCTTCGCGGCTCAGTTTCTGGTCCAGCGTTTCAGAATCACCAGTGCCGTCATCGCTGCCATCGTTGGGCTGCAAACCCGTGCTGTCAGATTCGGTTGGAGCGTTGCCAGAGGTCGAGTCGTTCTTATATGTTCCGGCGTTTTCTGCGAGGATTTTCTCGGTAGCTTGGGTTTCGGTCTGTGTGAATGTCGACGGAGCCTCAACCTTACCAGCATTCTGGTCAGGTGCTTTTTCGGCAGCGTTTTTATTCTCGGCCATCGATAGCCCCGGGTGTCGCTCGGAAAGACTCAAAAGTTATGTTGTCAAGCCTAGTAAGAACCTTAGGATACTGCCCAAATGTGAACTTTGTGTTCCCAAATTTGCCTTTTTAGATTTCCTCGAGCATTTTTCCTCTGGTCTCTTCGCCGAGGATAAAAACCATAAAGGCTGCTGAGAATAGGGCTCCGGCGGCCATCGCAAAAACGCCTCTCTGTCCGTAGACCGGCAAGATATTGCCAATCAGCCACGGTCCCAATAGCGCTCCCAGTCGACCGATGGAACTGGCGAAGCCGGAACCTGTCGCGCGCGCGTAAGTGGGATAGAGCTCCGGAGTGTACGCATACAGAACTGACCACATTCCGAACAAGAAAAATTGCATAATCAATCCAAACGTGATCATGATTGTGGTATCAGTGGCGGTGCCATAAAAATATGCACTTACAGCACTGCATACCAACGTCAGAATCATCGTGGGCTTGCGCCCCCAGCTTTCGACAAGCCAAGCTGCCGTGAAGAAACCAGGAATACCGGCGGCAGACATTTTGATGATGAACTCAGTCGATTTTGCAAAGTCGATTCCCTTCGCTTCAAGTAACGCTCCGAGCCAGGTGGTAAGCCCATAGTAACCAAGGAGCGCGAAAAACCATAGCGACCAAATCATGATAGTCCGCTTGAGATAAGGTTTTTCAAAAATGATTTTGGCTGGGAAAATTGAACGAGCCGCCAACGGAGTCGTAGGTGTTCCAGAAGTATTCGCAAAATTATCTGTGGCGTTTTTCGTAAAACTACTGTCGGAAGTTGTTGCGAAACTCGTTGCTGAGCGCGCTTCAACCTTCGGGACAGAATTCGTATCGTTTCCCGCTGACGAATGTTGAGTCAAATTCTCTTTAACATCCAAGGCGTTTTTTTGTTTTATTTCCAGAAGAGTGGCTTCCTTCGCCTGCTCCCCTTCCATCTTCGCACCAGCTGGGAGAGACTTTCTAACATTGTCTTCAATCAGTGAAATTACTTCTTCTGCTTTTTCCATTTGTCCGGAATCGGCTAACCATCGCGGAGATTCAGGCACCATGCGACGAATGACGAGCACCAGAATCGCAGGCAACGCTTCGGCGATGAATGCGCCACGCCACCCCCAGATTGGCACGATGATCATGGCAAGCACTCCGGCAGCCATAAAACCTATCGGCCACATTCCCTCTAAACATGCCACGTAGCGTCCGCGCACACGAGCCGGAACGAATTCGCAAATCATCGACTGTCCGACCGGCAGCTCCATTGCCAGACCAACACCGAGTACAATCCGGGCAATCATCAGCGTTTCCACATTCGGCGCGAAAGCACAGGCGAACGATGCCAATCCCCATATGATGATGCTGGCTCTGAATACAATCACTCTGCCATATTTGTCGGCCAGCAATCCGGCGCTGGCTGCGCCGAAAAACATTCCGACGAAACTCATACTGCCAAGAGTGCCTGCTTGCGTGACTGTTAGTGAAAACTCTTCGGCAATTTTCGAGAGCACAAAAGTCATCATCGCCACGTCCAGGCAATCGAAAAACCATGCAGTCGCGATCACGCCGAAGATCAGGCGCTGATAAGAAGTGATCGGAAGGCGCTCCAATCTCTGGGCGATAGTGGCCGTGCTCATAGGTGCCGATTTTACGGACTTTTCCGTGCTTCTATCTGATGCAATTCTAATACTGGACAAGGCCTAGGGATTTTCCCAGTTCGGCTTCAGGCATAGAGTTGCCGTAATCCTCGGCTGGTTTAGGTAGTCTGAATGCATGGTCGGCAATTGGCAGTTTGAAAGGCAAAGGGGAAAGTCATGAAAGCGAGAACGTTAGGTTTGTTGGCTGTCGGAACAGTCATACTCTCCACAAGTGCTGGTATGAAGTTGGCGGCAAAGGATCTTGAGACTAAACCACAAGCCGATGGCGTCATTGTCGAGAAGAAAAAAGAAAGACCTCATATGGATTTGGCGTTTTGCATCGACACCACTGGTTCTATGCAGGGCGAAATTGATATGGTGAAAACGAAAGTCAAAGATCTCACAGCGAAACTTAGTAGCGGGAAACCCGCACCGGTAGTTCGAGTTGGCATGGTGGCATTTAGAGATCGCGGTGATGAATACGTCACCAAGGTTTATCCATTTACAGACGACATCGATAAATTCGTCAAAGATATTTCGAATTTGCAAGCCAATGGTGGTGGCGACGGTCCGGAGTCCGTCAATGAAGCGCTCCACGTCTCGGTCGACAATCTAGCCTGGGATCAATCGAATAAGACCGCAAAACTTTTGTTTTTGATTGGCGATGCGGGGCCTCACTTCTACGCAAACGATTACAAATGGGAAGACGAAAGTAAAAAGGCAATTGCCAAAGGAATTCAGATCAACACACTCGCTTGCGATGGTCTTCAATCCTCGGGCGACGATGGTTTAACAGTTTTTCAAAAAATCGCTAAATTGACGGACGGACAATTCGAAAATCTGGCTTACCGTCAAATTGTGAAAGACGAAACGGGACGAGAAACTACCATTATAAGCTCTGGTGGCGAGGCTTACCGCGTGGCAGAAGGTGCGTCCTCGGAGTGGAAACGTGGTGCTAAAGAGCTGTCCGTACTAGGCAAGGCGAAACCGATGCCTTCTTCTGCGTTAGCCAGAGGTTCATACCGTAGTGTCGCCCGTGGTGCCATGGCGGGTGCTCCGGCCGCCATGGGCTTCGCTGAAAGTTATGGTGGTTCCGCTAAGATGGCAGGCGTATCGAGCGGTCTATCGGTCAACCGCAAAGACAGTAACTTGGATTCTTTGATGTACGACGCTGCTATGAAAAAAGCGCGTGAGAAGCTCAACGTCGGTTATTAGTTTCCAGCGGTCAGAAACGCAAATTTGGCTGACCCTTATTATCCACGGCTCGGTCAGCGAGTTGGAGGCGACACACTCCGTGTCGTCTTCAACTGTTTTCACCGGATTACGCTTTGTCTTCAACCTGCAAATGACCTGAGAATCTGGACTGCTTAAACCGTTTAAGCCTCTCGAGGTTCGTCCACAGCCGACCAATAGCCACGATCTCCCTTGCATACATACAGCTTTGCCAAAAGTTGGGCACTTCACGATTCGCGCGGATTTCTTGCGATTCGATTATAGTTATGTCAATTCAGTGAGATCTTCGCTAAATCGTTTGGGGCTGTGATGGTTGTCAGGATTTTAATCGTCGATGATGATAAAGCCGTGCGCTTCATTCTCGACAGAAAGCTAACAAAACTGGGTTACGAAACCGAAGCCGCTGTTGACGGGCAGGAAGCAGTGGAGCTTGTCAAAGTAAACCATTACGGTCTAATCTTCATGGACATTCGTATGCCGAAGATGGATGGTTTTCAAGCTACGAGGGCTATTAGAACCATAGAAACTGAAGAGGGGCGCGAACCGATTCCTATTGTCGCGCTCAGTGCGCATCCGGACCCGCCGAAATGTCGGGAGGCCGGAATGAATGATTTTTATGAAAAACCGATGCTGGACGAACAGTTCCAAGAAATTTTTGCCAAGTGGCTCAAGCCGGAATGGAAACGGACTGCTAGCGACGATTAAAGTGCACTGTCTGTGGTGCATCAACCACATTAAAAGCGTTTCGAGTTACCAGTCCCATTGCCGTTTTTGTTGCTATGGAGGATTGCCATTGCCGCTTCCGGGTTTAACGCGGTTTGTACGCCCTTGAGACTGATTCCCAGCTCTACCATCGTAATTGCCACGGCGGGGCGCATGCCTACGACGACAACTCGGGCATCCAGCAGTGAGGCGTGCTTGGCAATGCCACCCAGAACGCGGCCGATGAATGAGTCGACGATTTCCAGAGCGGATATATCAATCATCACGCCTTTTGATTTATTTATCGAAATCGCCTCGGACAGTTGTTCTTGGAGGGCCAACGCCAGACGGTCATGAAGATCGACTTGAATCGAGACAAGCAGTATGTCGCCGATTTTTAAAATTGGAATTTTGTTTTCCATAGTTTTGCTGTTGTTCAGTCGGGTGGACGTGTCCATTGTAGAGTTCAAGATTTCTTTCTATCAGAACTGGGTTTTAGACCTCAACCCTCTTCATCTTCATTCCGAGCCTGTAGAAGGCTTCAGGCAGTGCGTCTGCCATCGACGATTTCGTCGTGATGTCGGATATATCTATACCTAAATGAACGATTGTCTGAGCGATTTGTGGTCTGATACCACTGATGATGCACTCTGCTCCCATCAATCTGGCAGCGGCTACCGTTTTCACCAGATGCTGGGCTGTTTGCGTGTCAACCGTGGGCACGCCAGTTATATCTAGTATTGCGATAGACGCAGATTGTTCGACAATTTTTTCCAGCAGAACTTCCATGATGATTTGTGTTCTGGCGCTATCGAGTGTGCCGATCAGCGGCAAACACAAAATGCCATCCCACACTTTGATTACAGGCGTGGATAGTTCGAGAAGCTCGCGTTGTTGGCGCTTGATCACGTCTTCTCGGCTGCGTTGATAAACTTCAGAGGTATACAGTCCCAGCGCATCAATCAACTCGGTCAGAAGCCAGATTTGCTCGGCTAGTTTGTTGGGGTCTTTGACTTTATCGTTGAGTTCATCAAACAATGGTTTTTTCAAGGAGAAGATGAAGCTGGCAGTTTCTGACGGCGAGAATCCCTGAACAACTCGGCTGGCTGAGAGATCATCAAGCATCTTCCTTACGGGTTCGAACTCAACGCCCTTGATGTTTGTCAAATTGCCTTGCTGGCAAGCTTCTTGAAGCAATCTGAGAAAATCGGAAGATATTGGTCTCAGCGCCGCTTCTGAGAGAAACTCTGACTTGCGCTTGACCGCAGAGAGCTGAACCCGGATCCACTTGTCCAATATCGCTCGTTCTTGCCCTATTAGAATTTCTGGGAGAATCGATGTCTGACTTGTTTGCATGTGTTCCTCTTCCGCTGACTGGTGCGCAGCTGATTTAATCGCCGGTTCTGACGTGATCTGAGCTTTATTCTGGCTACAGTCTATCAGCTCTTCGAATTATTGATGCGATCAAATTCAGGATCCTATCCAGCATTCCGAGGTTCTTTGTGAAAATTGAAACGGTCATAATTGGTTGGTATCGGTGGAGAACCCCGATATTACTTATTCTCCTCCGACGCTTAAAGTGAAAACCGTCAGGTTATCTGTTCAGGTGTCGATGCTTTTACCGCTGCTACAAATGTTGACCATGTCGCAGAAGTCCAAAAAGCTCTGTGACAGGAATTGGTCTGAGAACGGATCCGGCACCCGTACTCAAACCCGATCAGAGCTTAGTAATGTGGTGTTACAGGCGGTATCATCTACCTGCTTGAAACGTCTGACTCGCGTTTTTTTTTGTGGTTATTCCTTCGGCATCCATCGCTCGATCATCTTTTGTATATCAGCCATTAATGCTGGTTTCTGCAAGAAGTCGTCCATTCCCGCGTAAAGACATTGTTCTTTATTTGAATGCGCGGTCAATGCAACTATCGGTACCCTCTTGTTACCGCGTTTCAGTTCGTTCTCACGCAAAAGCATGGTCGTTCGAGCGCCATCGAGCCCAGGCAAACCGATATCCATGAATATCATCGAGATGTCCGAGAAATCCTGGTTGAGTGCTTCTTCACCGGATCCAACGCGACGCGTAAGATAACCCAACCTTTTGAGCGTCAGGCAAACCATCATTTGTAATGTTGGATCGTCTTCGACTACGAGTATTACTCTGTCTTGCATGCGTTATCTTCAAAAGGAATGTGTACCCAAAATGTTGAACCTTGGCCAAGTTCACTGTTGAAGCCTATTTCGCCTTTCATCAGATTGGTGAGCGTTTTACAAATTGCCAGACCCAGTCCCGACCCACCGAACCTGCGAGTCATCGAGTCATCGGCCTGGGTAAAAGGCTCGAACAATCGCTCCGGGTGTTCTGCGGCAATTCCGATACCTGTATCTTCCACGGAAATGGCGAGGGTTACTTGTCCAGCCGATTTCTTCAACACAGTGGCGGAAATTTTGACTTTACCATGATCCGTGAACTTAACAGCATTGAAAACGAGATTCAACAAAATCTGCCGAACTCTGACTTCATCACCGCAGAGCATTTGAGGTATGTCATCGGCGACGCTTGACTCCAGAATCAAGTCTTTGGTTTCTGCTTCAGGTTTCACAAGTTGTATGGTGTCGCCGAAAATTGGCCGAATTGCAAAAAATCTGTTTTCCAGAGTGATACCGCCTGCGGTTAACCTCGAGGTATCAAGTAAGTTGTTCAGCATCTGAAGAAGTCTTATGCAGGAATCCATCGCGGCTTGCGTCATCACTTTCGTGTCTTCGTCTTTTGCGTCGGCATGC
>CAZRMH010000182.1:0-15400 GCA_964600935.1 uncultured Candidatus Obscuribacterales bacterium | reverse complement strand
TTTCTCTGGCTACAAGTCGGAAATCTCAGCAAGAGATGTCTGCACTTTGAAGAAACTCTACGCCGGGGCTCCGAGAGCTCGCGAAGCCCCCCCGTAAGGAGACTTATTCGTAGCCGTACTCACACAAGGCTTACGCCGTGCGCTTTTACAGGGGTAGGTAGGCGATTTGTATGCCTACATTCTAGCGACACTACTTTATGATGATTGAAGATCCTGATATGACCGGCACTTTGGTCGGGACAAAATTGTCTCCATGTAGGCGATTTGTAGCCGGAAGTAAAATTTTGACGACGGCTTGAACTAATCGCCGCTAAGTCTCGTTTTAGTTATTAGAAAACCGCGGGTCGTCGGTTTAAGGACCAGCCGCTCGGTGTGTTTCTGCGTCTCAGTTTCGAGAGAGGGCACTGCTAATGGTAAAACTGACAAATCGATCCATCGACAGGCAAACGCATAAATGTGCTGGGGGATGTTACCTTGAGGAAGCGCTTCAAAAATTTCTTGAGGTGAAAAATATTCGCGAGGACACGCAGAAAAACTACCGCTATCTGATAACTGGGCATCTTGAAGATTGGCTAGCTATAGCGATTACGTCGATTACGAAAGACATGGTCGAGCAGCGTCATCGTGAACTTACCGAAATCCTGACCCGGAGCGGAACTCCGTCATGGACGAGCAAACAACGTGATGAGATGTTTGAGCGCTTTGATCAATTTCGCATCAGACAGGTTCGGATAGAAGACGAAGACAGCGATGAAGAGGGCATCTCGTACCTGGAGATGCATTGCAATAGGAAACCCACCGTCGGGCACTATCAGCGGTATCACATGAGCTTGACGGCGATCAGAGGTTGGGCACGTGATACTCCGGCAAAATGAGATCGATCAGTTCGTCATTGCCGAAAAAGTTTATCTCGCTATCAGCAGCGTCAAGCAGGGTTGCGCTTTGAACTTTTGTGAATCTTCTTATATGCTTGGAGATAGTTTACCGGTACGCATTTTAGTGTGATTCAAGCTTAATTATGCACAATTTCTCTCTTTCAAGGGCGACTATGATAGCCGCACTGGCGATATCCTTTTCCTGCACCGCATGCGATTCGGATTCTAGTGTTCTGATGATGGGACCACGAGACTCATTTCGAGCCTATTTTGAAAATCCGCTTTCCGACACGGAAAGGCTGGAAGGCTCAATCTATACATTTCAGGAGGTAAGCGGAGAGATAACGGTTTCAACCAAAAGCGATATAAAGTTGCGGCTTCGAGACCAGCAGAAGTATCGCCTCGCTGAACATGCTACGGTTACTAAGAACTTTGAGAAACCTGTAATCACTGGCACTGTTGTTAGAGATCCGGGCGAGAAGCTAGTTAACAAGAATGCCGATAATCCTTTCGGTCCCTTAAAGACAAGCAATCCCGTCGTCAACAAGTACATGCGAAAATTTCCTGGTGAAATTGGATCTCAACGAGAACTGGATGAACTTCAGATATACGAAGAGAAAACCGCATCACATCCAGTGGTATGCGTAATGTCCAAGAATCACTCTCACGCATTTTTGAAAGTCTTTTGATTCACCACATTCCGTCAGCCCAGAAATAAATCGCAGTATTCGAGTCCACCGGAAATCTCGTGCAGATTCATTTATCATGTTTCTCTCCTAAAGCACTTCAACAGATCGATATAGACCAACAAAGCTTGGTATCACAAAAAGTCCTGTGAATTTCGTAAATGTTAGTTTGATATATGCTGAGTCTGCGGGTATAAAAGGGCTGGCTCAATGCTGGTCGTTTTTAATTTGAGGAACTGTGTATGTGTTCGCGCATTAAGTATGAAACAGGAACAGGCACGTACATTGTTGGTCGTTGCATGGATTGGAGCGACTCGACCGCAAAAACGCGTTTGTGGATTTTCCCAAAGGGGCTGCAACGAGACGGCGGCTCTGGTGCAAACTCGTTTTCGTGGGTCTCGAAGTACGGCTCCGTCTGTACCTCTTTTTACGATGCAGGGACGGCCGACGGGATGAACGAAGCCGGCTTGGTTGGCAATATGCTCTATCTCGCCGAATCTGTTTATCCTGATCCTGATAAAACTGGTAAGCCCAAGATCTCAATAGGGGCATGGCTGCAGTACTTCCTCGATCAGTGCGCGACTGTTTCGGAAGCGATGTCGGTGTTAAATGAATTGCCGTTTGCGCTTGTTGCTCCGAAGTTACCAAACGGCAAATCCGCCTCTGTTCACCTTTCGCTTTCGGATGCTAGCGGCGATTCTGTCATTGTCGAGTATTTAGATGCCGAGCTAGTAATTCACCACGGTCCTGAGTATCGCGTGCTCACAAATTCTCCCTCTTACCAACAGCAGCTTGCACTTAACGCATACTGGGATTTGATTGGAGGAAGTCACATGCTGCCTGGCACCATAAGCGCAGCAGACCGCTTCGTGCGACTCAGCTACAATTTGAAAAGTTCGCCCAAATATACTGATCGTCGAATGGCTGTAGCATCAGTGTTTTCTCAGATCAGGGCGATTGGTGTTCCACTGGGAATGGATGATCCTGATCGTCCGAACATCGCATCTACTCTCTGGCGAACTGTGAGCGACCAGGACGCCAAGCGATACTTTTTTGAGTCGACCATACAGGCATCTGTGTTTTGGGTTGACCTCGACAAAGTCGATCTGATGCCGGGAGCCTCAGTTAAATCGCTAGAGATAAATGCAGGAAAAGATCTCGCTGGCGAGATTTCTAATGAATTCGCACCGAGAGAGCCATTCAAGTGGCTGTAGGTTCGCGTATCCGTAGAGTGGCTGCTGCCGAGTAGCGGGTCCGTCAGAGATGATCAGAGAATGACGATGCCTATCCTGATGCGCGTCGCAGAGCGCTTCAATGCATCCTATTTGACGGATGATAAAGCTGCATGTTTGAGATTACTGCTTATCAGTTCCCAAGCCTTTTGGGCTTCCGGGTAAGTCAGGTCCGGCAAGAATCCGAAATCAAGATACAGTTTGATGGCCGGTAGTCTTGCCGTCTCCGTGTACAGCAGCACTCGCTGGAAACCTAAGTCCTTCGAAAGATTCATCACCGCTGACAATAAAGGTTTTCCAATTCCACGGCTTTGAAAGTCGTTGCGAACTGCGACCCAATGCAATCTCGCCCACGCACCTACTGCGTCTTCTTCAATCCATGCCGTAGCGGTCCCGATTTTCTCTCCGTTTGGAGAAACCAGAAAAAGGCACCGTTTTTTCATCGAAGGAAGGTCATCGCCAAATGCTTCGTTAAATCGCTCGACATCGTAAGTTTCGTACTCGTCAGCAGTCGACCAGATGTTCGCCCATGAGGTTTCGTCGCCAGGTTTAAAAAACTCGATCGAGTACCCATCAGGCAATGCATGCTGCGGTATGGATTCAAGATTGTCACGTATCATCTTCACGCGAATGTATTCCAAGCAGATTTCCTCGAAGTAAACGGGAGCGATCCGCAATGATTTTACACAAAAACTATGACCAGCAGCGATGCTCGAAACCGCTTTTCAAGCAGCGAAACAATCACCCATCGACTCGCTGTTTACGCTCTACACGAGGAGGCACCACTTATGGTGGCGATAGGCATATTTCAATTAGAAACTCGGCGACGGCATCTCCACCGTAAACATCTACCGCTGCCCGTACTCGAAAGAATCGCCGAACCGAAAGTAGTTCTAGTTCATGAATATTTCCATGCTCACAGCCAAACCACCTTTCAAATAACTCTTTCTACATTTTTCCGGATCAAAATTTTCTGAGGTTTCCATTTGTGCCGACGGATAATCATAGTCATAAGGTAATTCATAAAACAGAGGTTGTCCTGCGTGCTTGCCTCCATGCTGTGGTCCAACTTGAGACACGTGGTCTCGCACTGAGAGTCCGAGACTACCTTTTTCCGTGGGCATGATACCGTATACGATATCGTATTTTTGGTGGTCGGAGACTGTTTGTCTGAAAAAACCTCCGTTCGCGTAGCTTGAGACGAGACAATTCCCGGTCTTGTCAAAGTCGTAGATAGCAACGGTATTAGGTCTACCTCGGGTGATCGAGTCGAACGGCGTTCTCAATGCTTCTAATGCAGTCTCAAGTCGAGTGGCACCGTGATTGGTTTTTAGCCAATCAAGATATGCTCTGCCGACGGAATCGGCCAATGTCCAGTCTTGCTTTTCGTGTACACCAACCAGCACGGAACCCCTATCGCGGGGGAAGTCGCCATTTGCCGCGGCATTGCGTTGGGGCGTGACCCGGCGGAAGTCGTCGGAATCAATCAAGCTGGCGAGCGTGCCAAATTTTTTGATCGTTCCCTGCGGGAAATTAAGCACAAGGCTTCCGGCAGCACTTCTGTCCCGACTGGCTTGCGGAATTGCAGATGCAGCCACTCCGACGGAATAGCTTTCGGTGTTACCGTCGTTGTATGAAATGACAGCCTCAACCAAAACCGCCGAAGAGAAGTGCTCGCTATCAGAGTCGCGGAAGCGATTCGCGTTTACCAGGCGGCTTTTTTCCGCCACGCCAGCAAAGTAAAAGTTATTGTCATCGACTGGAGCATTTGTGAATGCTTCGTAGAAGTCGCCTGAAGATGTTGGTTCATTGTTTTTTCTTTCCGGTCTTGGAGTGAGAGTTGTTGAGCCATTCTCAAGCCAACCAATTCGAATATTGAATTGCTTTATAGCTGCTTTTCCGCGTTCCAGCTCTGCGATATTTTGCTGAAAAACACTTCTGCCGACTTTATATGGACTGATTGTTTGACCGTTCCAATCCCGAAATTTCTCTTTAGTCGATGCACTCAGAGATTCTTGAATTGCTCGTTGCAGCCGTCGGGAAGTGCGGAGGGCTTGGTTGGTATCCTGCAGCGCGAGTTCCTTCAGCTGCGGAGAGATGAGTTCGCGTGCGACTAAAGTCTCCATGCGAGCGCTTGCGATGACAGTATTGATGCCAGCAATTGGAATAGGTTCACCGTCTGTTGCCATTGTGATCTTGCCGCAGGCTGGCTGATCACCAAGTGCGACAAAACCCCAGTTCGGATCATCAATAACAATGCGACTAATTTCGCAAGCCACTGCTAGCGCTGATGCTTCGCAGGCGGCTTGGGCGCGTTGTCGTTGCAAAAGGTAATTTTGCCATTGAAAAATAAGCAGGATAAGCGACATAAGTAGCGCGCATAAACCGAATGCGATGATTAAAATGGCACCAGCAGAGCCTCTTGCAAAACGATGATTGTTTGTCATTCTTAGTTGGCTGATGCTAAATCGGTCGCTCCCATTTCGATAGGCAATTATCTTTTTTGTCATTCGTTTTCCAACTTTCATTGTTCACCTAACGTTCGAGAGATTCGAGACATTCAACCGGGGACTCTGCGTGGAAAATGTATTTCACCGGGGCTCCGATTGCTGGAATTTGACCAACCGCAGGAAAACCGGAGATGTTGAAAAACGGATGAATTTCGCATGGCACGTTGATGCAATAGACGTATCGATATTTGTCTAGATTGTCTTCGTATCCTGGTTTAAATTTCGCTGGCAGTGGTGCATCAAGAGGCAACGTCACAATATTTGTCTGGTTTTGTAATTGCACAAATACGCCACCGCTTTTGTTCTCGACTTCCTTTACGGTATGCATTGATGTCCAAATCGGGTTCCTGAGACGGTCTCCTATTGTCGCTGCTGATTGGAGTGCCTCTTTGCGTGACTCCGCCATTGATACCAGGTTGGCGACTTCTGAAGTGGCCAGTTGAATCGTGAAACAGGCGGCTGTAAACATGGTCACATTGCAGATTGGAATGAAGGCCAAAAGCATTGCGACAAGACAAATCGCGAATTCCGGTATGCCAACTCCTTTTTTGTTTCTCAAGCAAATCATTGTCGATCCTTATATTTTTGAACGAGCTGGTATCAAATCTATAAATTACTCTTCTACTTTTCAGCCCGCCCTGCGCGCGTTGATTTCTGCGTCTGAACCATTAGGGTGCTTCGCAGCTGCAGTGCACTGTCCAGAACTTGGGAGGGGCGTATTTAACGCCCTCCTCAAGTTCCCGTACTGGCTAGGGAGCTAATACTTGCGCGACTGAAGTTATCGAAGAACCTTTTCCAGCTGCCGGAGCCCCGGATCTTAGTTTATAGTCCGTTTGATACTGCCTTAGGTAGTCATCACCGGCGATACTAGCAAGATCAGCTTCGAATCCAGGATCTTGCTGATAGGGAGAAATTACCACGGTATTGCCGGTAGTTCTATTTTGATAGTTGAAACTACCTAGCGACCGGCTGCCGACCAGGCTAGCGGTTCCCCCCCAAAATACGCTGTTGTAGCAGGAGTCCTGGCCGATTGTGAAGTCGAGCAATGAATGTCCCTGATTATCTCGGTTGAGTGGTGTTAAAAATGATGTCACACGACTCAACGATATGATGCTGTAGTTGCTATCAGGAGATGTTGTCGCAAGCTTCTTGATGTTGGTGACTTTCGGGTTAATGAACAATGAATTGTTGACCGACAATCCGCCATTCTTTTGACCGAATTCGATTCCTGTTTTCAGTCCAGGACCAAAAACGCAGTTGTAGAATGAGAACCAGCTAAATCCGCCACGATATTTGTCCTTGACTTGGACACCATCGGTTTCGGTCAAAGTCACGGTACTCGAGCCGTAACTGCCTGCCGCATCATTGCCGATCCAGCATTTTCGGAACATCGGTCCGTAACCACCGGTGGATGATTCGATAATTACATTGACCGTGTTGTTGTGTATGGAGAGATTTTCGAATGTCGGGGCTCTGCCCTGCACGTACAGTCCGCATGCGCTGCTGGCGGCGGGATTGCCGTAACCGTTGCCCCAGATGTCGGCATTCTTCAAATAAATGCTGTAAGAAGTTGGACCGACATTAACGCCGTTACTGTAGAAACCGGCTATATGCAAAGACTTTACGTTGCGGCTTCCTAGCTGACGAGTTTGCCCTTCGACGCGAATGTACTGTTGATTGCCGAAGTCGATCCCGGTGTACGATGGTGCGGCTACTGTTGAGGTCAAGGTAACCTGACCATCGTGCTGGGCTTCCGTCGAGGTCGTAATCAGTATCGGTTTGTTTGGTGCTCCCGATTTTTCGACCTTCAACGTTCCTGCGTAAGTTAGTCCACGAGGACCGCCGTCTAGAACAATCTTATCGCCGGGTCCAACTGACGACCAATTGACCTGGTTTGTGAAAGTCCATGCCTTTTCCCATGAACTGCCGTCGTTATTGGCGTTATATGGTGTATTAGCCGACACGTAAAATGTCTTAGGCGGCACTGTCTGGGCTATACCAGGCGCACCGGATGTGATGGCGCTCAGAGCGCCCATGCTGATTGCAAAAATTATGTTTTTATAAAAGCGAAGAGAGAGTTTCTTCATGTTTTGTGCCGCAGTGTTTTGATGCATATCGTTCCCCAAGTGTAAAACAATTCAAACGAGAACTAGCTACTAGAGCCAGGTTTCGCGTTTGAAATTGTTTGCCTAACGACGCAACATTCTTACGAGAATTTGTGAATCTTTGGTACCAATTTCGTGAGCATGCATTATGAAATGATTAAGTTCGATCGGAAAGCAAAGCGATCAGACCTCATAACAAAAAACTGAAATGGCAAGTGACGTCATGCTAGACGATGTTTTGATTGCGACTGGTCACTCTTTTGTACGCCAGGAAGTTAGGAAACAGATGCGACATTCTTGTATTAGGATGCCACTAAATGTAGTGAAGCTGGTATTCGCTGGTCTTAAATTCATTCAGTTAATCGCAAGGTGCCGACCATCAAAAAAAAGGGTCTTGCGGCCCCTCTGCAAATCAACATTCGAATATCGCTCTTCGTGTGCGCAAAAGCATTCGTGGGTAGTTTCTACTCGCTTCCTTAGAAGTTGGACGGCGAGAATTTCCACCGAACTAATCGTTTTGGCCCCTCAAAAATAAATCGCGAATTGTCAGTTCCTCTTTAGCAAAAGGAAAAGCAGAAAAGGCAGGTCGAACCCTGCCTCTACTGCACCAGTTATCGTTTACGCAACGGCTTCGTCAACCTATGCGATACCTTGCTTCTTGAGTTAACTTCTGCGGTGAAATAGTTTTTCCCAGAGCAGCTTCTTGCCTATTACCAGTTTTCGTAAGTGCCACCTTCCATAGAACTGACCAACTCTTCTAACCATTCATCAATATTTTGATAGGTCACAGCGCGATCCTTGTCGTCGTGCCAATACGTAATCAGCCGCCCAGAGCGAGCCTTTCCATTAAGATCCAGAGCAATACAAAGGTAATCGCCCGCACCGTTGTACAGAAACGGAATCCATTCTATGTTCCACCATTTTGGGAGATCTGCGTATTCTTGATCCAGAAAGTCCTTAGCATCAACGATGCCCTCAAGTGAAAGAATCATTCGATTGTCTTGAAACGAGTCGTAGTTATCAGCGCTCTGACCATTTCTCCATTTGTAGAGAATGTGAAAGGTCTCCGGCATTTGGATGGAATAGTTTTCCTCAAATTTCTTGAGAAGTTTGGTGCTAGCGCCTGGCAGCAAAGAATCGTAGTAGTCAGAGCGGTTTTTTCTTAACCAGTCATCCAGGCGCTTTACGAGCGCGCTTGCGGAACTCGCTTCTCTTTCCGTTATCGGCTTTTTCCTACTAACCGCAAGCGAGACTTTCTTCGTAGTGGCAGTCCCTTGTGACTTGCAATCAGACTTGACCGCCTTATATCCCTTTTTTACTTTCTCGGCAATTAGTTTATCTCGTTCCGCTCCAGCAAGGGCTGCTGATGCAAACGCCTTCGACTTGGTTTGTCCTTCCGAGCCGATCCGCCCCCAACGAACACTTAGAGTTTTCGCTGTCACCCAAACTTCCCAAAACTTATTTGATGAGCCCTCGATGAGTTCAAATCTCTCCACGTTCCCAAACTCCCATACGGTTGAATCCTCACCAACCACCGGATGGTGCTTTGGCTCGCGTCGTCAAAAACTCGAAATACTTAGAGTCTTCACGACTAAAGATGTCCTTTCCAGCACCCATATAAGCACGCAGCAACTCGTTTGCAGCCTGATCAAGATCACCAAGCTCTAACTGACATTGACCTAATCGTAAATGTAGAAAAGGATTACCAATGGCTCCGGGGCAACTCATTGCCATTGAAAGATTGTCCCTACCAGCTGTGAAATCGTCATTCTGAAAATTCGTATCACCAATTGTTCCAAGAAGCCATGTGGCGGCTTCCCATTCGGTTTGTGGCTCAGGCAGAAGGTCCCAGGCATCCCAATACTTCTGAAGTGCCGCCGCATAGTCTTGCTTTTTCGCTAAAGAATCGCCCTCTTCCGACAAAGCGGTGATGCGCTGTTGCACTGCTTTATCCAGTTCCTTCTTTTTTTTAAACCATTTCACTTCTCGTATTCCCTTCGAGATTTTCTCAAATGTTTTGTTCTAGAATTGCCTCGGCGGCTTCTTCTTGTTTGATACTATCGACAAACACCTAATTCCTTGAATCAACTCTTCAAGCATAGGCGCTCCTATTCTTGCCTCTTGTATTTGATCTGGAGTTAGCTCATTGAGCCGTTAGGACATTGCCAATCTTACCAAAATTCTATTTTATCTTCCGCTATTTGCAAAGACGAATATCGCTCAAGCAACGTTGCGCCAATTTGCAAAAAAAAATTTGCTAAGTCATGTTCGCTGAATATACTGAGTGACAACCTTCGTGCATTGTCGGTTACAGATTGAAAACTTTGCCTTTGCTGGATAATGACGTCCAGATTGGCAAACCTTTCTTCAGACCGAGATCGATAACGCTGATGAAGTCAGACAAGTCGCCATGTTCGCGTGCTGGATAATTTGCCCTGCCGACGACCGCATTGTCTCTAGCCAAGCTCTAGTCCGCGGCACTATAGGTGGTGGAACACGAAATTTATTTGGGCCCGATTGTCACTCACTATATACGGTGCTTTCCAGAGTGATACGATCCAATTCACGCACGGGAAAGCAGCATAGCCCGTAGCTCTGCTTGCGGCCCTCTATCAGCGGCTCCAATAAGGTTGAAAACATGATAGTGCACTCTTGGAAGTTCAGGAAGTTTTCTTGCAACTAAACCTTTTGGTATCGTGCATATCGAGTTGACGATGGCAATACCGATGCCCAACTTCACAAAGTGCAGCATCAATTCCCAACCGTTTGTTTCGACTGCGACTTCCCAATCAACTGATGCCGATTGTAATGCCATCGAGAGCATCTGTCTGTGGGGGCGATCTGGAGGCGGCACAATCAACTTACAACCACGAAGATCCTGCAGCTTCAGGTTGTTTTTTGCAGAAAGCGGATGTGATTTTGGAAAGACAACCACTTGATCCGCTTTATGCAAAAGCTTCGCCTCAAAACCTGGGGGTGTGGATTCGAGCGACGCTACACCGATATGAGCCTTGCCTGCCTTAATGGCGTCGATTACGCCTTCTTGATTGAGCGTTAACAGTTGAAGCGGATGATTGTTCTTCCGCAAGAATTCTCGAATCGGTGCCCCCAGCAAATAGAGGTATGCACCTTCGCCGGCCGCCAACGCTACCGGTCGGCTATCAGTGCCGGTCTCAAGCTGTTTGAGAAACGATGCGGTCCGCTCGGAGAGGTCCCGGCTGAATCTCGCAACCAGTCTTCCTTGCTCGGTCAATTCAAGACGACGGCCAATTTTTCTGTAGAGTGGAACACCAAGCGACTCTGATAACTCCTGAATCTTCATATACAATGCCGGCTGAGAAATGTGCAATTGCTCGGCTGCGTGAGTGAAGTTGAGCTTATCCGAAAAAACGTGAAAGCAAGAAAGGGCATCCAGATTAATCGTCGAGCGTACCATAAGCATTCCCTATAGCTAATAAGAACATTATAGTTCCCTCTTATGACTTTGTGACATACAGTGGAAAACGTAAGATGGATTTTTGGAGATTATGCTGATGGAAGGCAAACAACTTGTCGACCGCATTATTGAATCAGAGGTATGGTCGCTGGCCAACGACTGGGGCGAGCCGCGCCCTGGGCATCCAGAAGGCTCAGTTGGACGACACGTGAAGGAGCAATTGCTTCCCTTCATCGAGCGTTGGTACAAAGACCTGCCTGAATACTGGAACCTCGTAGCATTGGCGTATCTGCACGACATTGGAAAGCCGCTGACACTGTATGAAAACGGACGGCTCGCCGGTGACTCTCACAGCGTTGTTTCCGCAAGAATTGCAGAAGAAATTGGTGCGCCGGATCGTCTTGTGCAAATCATTTTGAGCAACGATCGCGCCTACAGTCACTGGCGAAAGCTGCTAGATAAGCATGGCAACTGGTCGGAAGCACGATGGACATCGGAGCGCAGGATGAAATTCATAGATGAATTCGGCCGAGCAAAACTAGATCTGTCCCTCCTCGTACTGTTTCATCGTGCAGATAATGCCTATCGGCGACCGCAAGTACTTACTGAAGCAACAGATTCTGTTATATGGTTCGAAAACCAACTTATCGAATTGAAACTGTTGAAGGCACTACCATTGCCCGGCAAGGACATGCGAATCGAATGGACAAACACGATTGACGAAGAACAACAAGCGAGTTGAATATTCACTCAAAACCACTCTTGCCGAGCGAAGTAAACTACTGTGTAAGATATGTCCATTGCCCGATTCGAACATATGCGCGAGAATGCAACCTTGTTCGCTACAAAATTACATCTTCCTCTTACCCAGTTCCTCAAGTATCTTTGAAAACGGAATCGAGAAGCTCACGGGTGCACCAGGCTTTCCTTGTCCGTCGTGCAGAGCAAATTGTACTCCCAATACCGCTTTTCCTGAATTATCTCTTCCAAGAGTGAGCTTCGTCGGTGATACCACTTGCTTAAATCCGGCGAAAGGCTCGATGTTGATCTTCACTCCGTTGATGCTGCTCAACGCGATACCGGCGTCCCGACTGTATGAAAGTGAAGCCGACACGTCAGTGCTCAGATCCACGCTATCTATCTTGACCGGCAAGCCTGCTGACACTTCCTGACCAAGCGGAACGTGTTTTTCGCTTCTTGACTTTACACGCATATCAAACTGCTCAGTGCCAGCAGCCGAGGCCGGCGATCTCTGCATGCCGATGCTCAGTATGTCTTGCGACTGCTGAATCTTCAGCAAATCCGCCAACGTGCGATCTATGTCAGTCGCATCTTCCATCATTCCGCGCAAAATAGGATCGCGCACATTTTCCGGATCGATTGTTATGTCCCGAGATTTTGTCCAGTGCGTCCGGCGCAGCCCCCATTCGGCTTGCCCATTAACTGACATGTGATAGTCCCCGTCCCCTCCTTTGAGAAGAGTAGCGCTGCCCGGCAGTACAGCTCTTGCTTTGCGCGGTCCTTCAACGGTGGGGTGCACGCCCGTAAAATTGCTCAATTGCAACATTGCCCCGCCGCCGCCGTCAGGTCTAAGTGAAGCGCGCATGCCGACTTCCCTGTCCATCGTCACCGGACCTGAGCTGAACGGCCCCATGGATTTATCGACCATTGTTTCTTGCGTGGAGTGATTTAGCGACATCTGCAATTGGTAGTCGCCGTAAACGGTTTGGTAGAGTTTTGCGCCTCTGAGATTGTCCAAACCACCGGAAAGAATGTTGACAATTTCGAGCACCGGGTCGGGCGAGTCTTTTATCTTCCGAATTGTCCTCTCAACCATCGGACTGTCCGAAACTCTGCCGCCTGCGCTAAAGTCTATTTGACCAGTGACCGCTGGTTTCCCCGGCTGAGTAGCAACACCATCACCGCTGATTTCGACTGACGGAAATGGGCTTGGGATGGTGCTCGCAGCTCGCGATAGAAGATCGGCCGGCGCAGATAGTAGACCGAGCGGGTTCCAGGGGCTGGTGGTTGAGTTAGTAGCGTTCTCCTGCGTTTCGCGTCCAGAAAGCTTCGTCTCGTCGCCATCCTGCGCAGTTTTTCCCTGCGCGGTGCCTGGTCGCTGAGGAGTCACAGGCGGTTCGTAAATAGAATCGTTTACCACGGATTAATCTCGCGTTGCTAATCCGTCCCAATATATCGACCCAGCGTTGCAATAACGTTGCGATCTTTTCAACGACTTACACTCCGCATTCTGCCGCTAAAAGTCTAACGGAAAGACAGAAATATTTGATCTTAACGGAAAACTTCTAGCACAACTAGCTTCGGAATCGCTCAAGCCTGTCGTATGCGTCCGTTTCTCTCCGGATGGAAAGCAAATTGCTACTGGCTCTCAAGACGGCAAGGTGTCCTCGTTGCTCTCGAACGCAAAGGCACAAAACAAGGGCGTAACTCTAGCTGGAATACTTCTCCAGCACGCTTCACTAATGAATGCATTGGATAATTTAGACGATGTGCATTGGCAATAAGCACGTTTTCCCTCCTGCTGAAAATGCCACGCAGAGTGATATCGCCGCTGGTGACATCTTCGTTTAGATCCTTATTGCGCCACTGGTATGTTGGCAAACTTGAACTCATGAATTTCTCATATCTCGATATTATGCTGAGCCGATAGTTCAGACGACTAACCTTCCGAGCAGACCCGCTGTGGCTCAGTGGAAGAAATCGTCGTTATTATTTAAGGAGATGCAAATGGTGGATTTTACTCAAGCAAGTATTCAGGTTTTGAATCCGGATGAGATGAAACGAATTGCCGGTGGTACCGGTGACCTCCCTTCTCAATGGCAGCCACCAGCCTCGCCTTTTCAGGGCTCACCGGAGCCTGGAATCGTCAGTAATCCCAATCCAGGCTTCGTAGGTCCGCCTTACATACCGCCGTCAAACCCGCCCAACCCATTTGCTCCGTCCAGTGGGCTAGACATCTCTGACCTTGAAAAAGCGACATCGGATCTTTCCGGATTCGGGCGCATAGGTGTCCCTCAAATGCTGGGCGATTAACTCTTCAAAAAGGGTCGGTGAGACCTGTTAGTAAAGAACTGTCAGAAGATCACGGGAAACGGTGCTTAGCACTGCCTTGTCCAAGCGATTTGCCACTAGAACGATCACCGTATCCGGTGGCAAAGCGCTTACGGTTTCGTGTATGCGTATACGAGATTTCTTTTGCCAAACACCTGGAAAAACGCCCCCAACAAAACGGAGTTGATTTCGCAAATTAGGCACAAGAGTTTTTGAAAAAGCTAGCTGTTGTTGCATCAACTCATTCATCATTGACGATACCAAGTATAATGTCACAAGTTGAATCTTGGGGGCGAGTTGAGCAACATGACACCAAAGTATTTCGTTTTTCTCTCAGCAGGTCTTGTCGTTTTTTCACTCATGACGATGGACTCTTCCGTGTCAGCTTGGCCACTCAAGCGAAGCAAGAACTCGACGCAGCAAGCATATCCCCTGGGTCCTGACGCCGAAGGATTTTATACTTCGAGCACGGGATTGCGATTTCGCGATCTGAGCAAAGGCAAAGGACAGCGGCCTCGTGTGGGGCAGACCGTGGTCGTTCACTATACTGGTTGGCTTCTGAATGGGCAAAAATTCGACAGCTCCGTAGATCGAGGTCAGCCGTTTGAATTCGTCCTTGGTACCGGACAGGTCATAAAAGGCTGGGATGAAGGTGTCAAGGGCATTAACATCGGCGGAAAACGTCGTCTAATGGTACCACCCCATTTAGGCTACGGACGACAAGGCTTCGGCAATTTGATCCCTCCCAATGCAACGCTAGTCTTCGAGGTGGAGCTGCTTGGCGTGAAGTAGCTTGAGAGCAGCAGCGCGCAGCGCAGTGATAACGGAAGCACAGGTAAGCCACCTTGTGTCATCGGCACTATAGGCGGTGCTAACCCGGTTTGCACTCTGTTATATTTACGAATAGATTTAGTATCTCTCGACCCTCTAATAAGGTTTCTTCAATAATAAAATCGGGCACAATCCGTGCAGTTCATGATTCCGGCTACTCGCGGATTCGCGTATTCACGCGAACGCTCTTGGGATCTGACAGAATCGGAGTCAAAGGCGTGTGCTCTATCGGCAAACTTGAAATCGACATCACTCAACAACGCAGGAAAATTACGCTGTGGATATGTGGAAAAAGATTGTGCAAATCAGTCAGCGTCTTCTGGGCAAGGAATTAAAGAATCCGCATGCACTCGACAAAGAATTACTGAATGCAATTAGTGCATACATTCAACCGCTCGAGGCGATTGACGAAGGACTTGCTCTTGCACTTCTTCGTTACGTCATCGACGGCGAGGACGAAACGTGTTTGCTAACTCTCAGTGGCAACAATGCCGCTACTGAGAAACTGGGATATACCCCAAATTACTACACCAATAACTCTGCAGCGGACGACCGCAGAGCTGCCGTTCTCGATGGCTCTCACAAAGCGCCAGCACAAGTTTGGTATCGATATGGGAGATTGCTCGAGGCTGCTTCCAAGGGGGGGCGACCAC